>JARDZO010000333.1 GCA_029240815.1 Brevibacillus sp. | reverse complement strand
TTTGACTCTGTTTGTGAACAAAACAAAGTGGGGAATCGCCATGCGCGCCGTAGCACAGGATAGAAGCACGGCATCGCTGATGACTATAAATGTAGACAAAGTGATCATGCTGACATTCTTGATCGGCTCCAGTCTCGGTGGAGCAACAGGCGTGTTGTTTGCACAAAACTACGGTACGATTGACCCGTACATCGGTTTTATTCTCGGGCTGAAAGCCTTTACTGCTGCTGTCTTGGGCGGAATCGGCAACCTGCGCGGTGCGATGGTGGGTGGCGTACTGCTCGGATTACTGGAATCTCTCTCAGGTGCCTACATGGGGCCATTAACCAATGGAGCTTTTGGTGCCGAGTACAAAGACGTGTTTGCTTTTAGTATTCTAATCCTCGTGCTTCTCTTCAAGCCGGAAGGGCTGTTTGGCGAAGCTGTGAAAGAGAAAGTGTAGGTGAATCCGATGGCAAACATGAAATGGAAATCGTTCAATGGCATTCCTCTTGTCGTCACGCTGATTTGGATCGCCGTATTTGCGGCCTCCCTGCACTTCATGGATAAGTCAGTAATCGCGTTCCTGGGGATTCTATCCTCGATTGTTCTGGTCTATTACACGAATGCATCCAAAGCAATCAAAATGGTGATCGGCGCTGCTGTGCTCCTGATCGTCATTCCTCTAGTGGCTGGTGACAACCGCTATTACATGGAGGTAGCCTCACAGGTAGGGATCTACGTGGCGATGGCACTCGGTTTGAATATCGTAGTAGGTTTTGCTGGATTGCTTGACCTGGGATATGTAGCGTTCTTTGCAGCAGGGGCGTATGCCTACGCTATTTTTTCCACATCGCAGGCAAATGAATTTATTGCAGGCAACTTGTTTCCGCTGAACGGTGAATGGTTCTGGCCGTTCCTCATTGTCGGATTGATTGTCGCAGCCGTATTTGGGGTATTGCTCGGTTTGCCCGTATTACGTGTAAAAGGTGATTATCTGGCTATCGTTACCCTGGGTTTCGGAGAAATTATCCGGATCATTTTCAATAACTTGGACAAACCGATCAACATTACGAATGGTCCACAAGGGATCACCCCAATTCCGTCACCGGAGTTGTTTGGCCTCAAAATGGGGACACCGTTCTACTTCTACTTTATCGTATTGTTCGTCATTGCCTTCATCGTGTTGGCGAATATCCGATTTGAGCACTCCCGTCTGGGGCGTGCGTGGATTGCCGTTCGCGAAGATGAACTGGCAGCCCAATCAATGGGGATTTCTCTCTTGAATACCAAGCTCGCTGCATTTGCTACAGGCGCATCCTTTGCTGGTGTGGTAGGTGTTATTTTCGCGGCAAAACAGACCTTTATCGACCCTACTTCCTTTACGTTGATGGAATCGATCGGGATTCTCGTCATGGTTATTCTGGGTGGTAGCGGTAGCATTCCAGGTGTAGTACTGGGGGCTGCCTTCGTCACGATCTTGCAGGTGCAGCTGTTGAAGGAGTTCTCCAACTTCCTGCACTCCCTGCAACAGTCCGGCATTATCAATCTGCCGAACCAGTTGGACCCATCCAAATTCCAGCGTCTCGTCTTTGGGATTATGCTGATTCTCGTGGCGTTGTATCGTCCGAACGGTCTGATTCCGGCGAAGAGGAAGAAAAACGATCTCGATGCAATCAAAGCGAGCAAGTTTGGCCAAGCGAAACTGGGGATTCTCAGCAAAATCTCTCAAATTTCTTCGGGCAAACAATCGTAGGGACAAGGAGGGAAGATCATGGCATTGTTAGAAGCAAAGAGTTTGACGAAGCGATTTGGTGGTCTCGTTGCCAATCAGGACGTTTCGATTTCCATTGATACAGGTACGATTACGGCGGTCATTGGTCCAAATGGTGCAGGGAAAACGACCTTTTTCAATATGATCACGGGCTTTTACGAACCGGATGAAGGCGAGATCTTGTTGAACGGCAAAAGCATCAAAGGTCTTCGTCCAGATCAGATCGCGAGTCGCGGAATTACGAGGACGTTTCAGAATATCCGTCTGTTCAAGGAAATGACGGCGTTGGAGAACGTGATGGTCGGCGTCCACAGCCGTTTGTCTGCGGGACTGTTGGGGATCTTGTTCAACACGAAGCGAGTGCGGGAGGAAGAGGAAAAGGCCCGCGTAGAAGCATACCAGCTGATGGAATACGTAGGGATTTCCCATGTAGCCAACGAAGCGGCAGGCAGCTTGCCGTACGGCCTGCAGCGGCGCCTGGAAATCGCTCGCGCTATGGCGACAAATCCGAGCATTATTTTGCTGGATGAACCAGCGGCAGGGATGAACCCGCGCGAGACGGTGGAAATGACGGAATTCATTCGTCGTCTAAAACGTGAGCTGGATCTGACCATCATCCTGATCGAGCATGACATGAAGCTGGTCATGGGCTTGAGCGAATACATTCACGTGTTGGATTACGGACGCAAAATCGCGGAGGGAACACCGGAGCAAATCCGCACCAACCCGAACGTGATCGAGGCGTATCTCGGAAAAAGCGCGTCGGAAGTGTCGTAGGAGGAGGAAACGAATATGGCCTTGTTGGAATTGCATAACATTCATACCTATTACGGCGGAATCCACGCGTTGAAAGGCTTGACCATCACAGTAGAGCAAGGCGAGGTCGTTACACTGATCGGTTCAAATGGTGCAGGGAAGTCGACCACGCTGAAAACCATCTGTGGACAGACGCGCGCGCGTGAAGGAAAGATCGTGTTCAACGGCAAAGACATCACACAGTATCGCACGCATGATGTCGCGCAGTTGGGGATCGCTCATGTGCCTGAGGGACGACGCATTTTCCCCAAGCTGACCGTTCGTGAAAATTTGGAGATGGGTGCATTCTCCGTCAGCGATAAAAACGTGATCGAGGAAGGGGTCGAGCGGGCTTTTGCGTACTTTCCTCGTCTGAAAGAACGGATCAACCAAAAGGGCGGCACCATGTCCGGTGGAGAGCAGCAGATGCTGGCGATCGCACGGGGTCTGATGATGAAGCCCAAGATCTTGATGCTCGATGAACCTTCTATGGGATTGGCGCCGATTTTGGTGGAACAGATTTTTGACATCGTCACAGAGTTGAACAAAGAAGGCATGACGATCCTGCTGGTCGAACAAAATGCGAACCAAGCCTTGTCGGTAGCCCATCGAGGTTATGTGATCCAGACAGGAGAAATCATTCTCAAGGACGATGCGCAGACCTTGTTGGCGAATCCACAGGTTCGCGAGGCGTATCTGGCGTAGAGCAGAATCTTTCAAGAAGCATAGTAAGGCCCCGTGTTCCTTAAGCGAACATGGGGCCTTTTAGCTTTTACGTGTTTGATGTGCTTTCTGCCAATGTCGGAGCGGGGTGTGTTTCTTCTTGCAGCCTCGCTAGACCCTTCATTTCCTTTAGCATCAGGAGAAAGATCACCAGCAAGATCACACTGATCAATACGAGATAATGCCCGAGCTCAGGGATAAAGTAGCGGATATCCCCACCTTTGTAGCCGAACCCGCGAAGGACTTGGAAGTGCAAGGCCAGGGGGATGGCCTTGTTGACCCATTGGAGCAGATTCGGTAGCAATGCGACAGGCACTTGGCCTCCGCTGAGCAAAAAGGAAGGCATGATCAGCATCACGATGCGGGTACTTGCTTTTGCTGCTACAGGCGCTGTCCAGCCGATCAGCATCGCGAGCAGACTCGTGCATAACGTATACAAAAAGAAGGGGAGGAAGATTTGCAGCCAATTGGCCTCGAACCGCAGCCCTCCAAATTGCTTCAGTACCCCGATCACCAAGTAACAGGAGATGCAGCCGACAAGCGCATAGGGTATGACCCGCAATACGATGCCTAATGGGTTCATAAGCTCTTCAGGCAGTCGACCTTGTTCTCGCAAGCGGGGAACGATCGAGATGGTGTTTAGACCGAGCAGGACGAGCAAGACGACATTCACAAACATCATGACAGAGCTCATCATGGTCTGGTTGGTGGGATTGTACAACGACCGTTGCTCCAAAGTCAGGGTCGAGGGGCCGCTCTTGGTCGCATTTTCGACGCCAATGACTTCACTCACACCTGTCCGAATGCTATTGGCGCTGGCGGTCAACGTCATGTCGAGATACATGCCCACATTCACAGGCTTTCCTTGCAGATAGGCCGTTTCCAAGCCTGCGGGCAAATAGAGCACGCCTGAATACTTTTCGTTGTAAAGGAGGGGATCGGCTTCTAGGTAGTTGTCATAGACGCCGTTCACCTGGAGGTATTGAGAGGCATCCAGTTTGGTGATCAGTTGGCGGCTGTACACGCTATGGTCTTGGTCGACGACAGCCAATGAAGCTTCGTTAACCGTACTGTTTTGAAAAATGTAACTGAATACGGCTGCGACGACCAAGGGCACGATCAGAATAAGAACGACGAACTTGCCGCGGGTGATATGTTTCCATTCATCAATGATGGTCCGCACCCGTATTCACCTCCACTGTCATTCCCGGTAGCAGCACAGCGCTGCGAGGGACATCGACGCGAATCAGGAACGAGCTTACATCCGATTGTCCTTTTTCCCGACTCATTCGCATGCTCGCATACTGTGGCGCGGAGGTAATAAATCGAACTTTCCCTTGTACGTTCTGGTTCAAAGCGACAACGCGTCCGTTTACCTGGCCGCCCGCTTGATAGTGGGAGATTTGTGATTCATCCACGTATAGGTTGTAATACAACTGTTTCGATTCCACGAGGACGACGGGGGCTCCAGGTGCTACGATCTCACCCACCTTGGGAACGATGCGGGTGACTTTTCCGTCAGTGGGGGCTGTCAGCACCATTCGTTGCTTTTGCAGCTCCAACGTCTGCAGTTGAATCTTCAAAGCTTCTTTCTGGGCTTCTAGCAAATCGATATTGTACGCACTGTTTTGAATGTCCAGTCTGGCCTGGGAGGTTTGGGTCATCGATGTTTTTGCCTTTTCCGTCTGGAGGCGGGCTTGCTGACGTTCCTGAGAGGTAGCTCCCGTTTGCATTTTTTGCAGGACGGCTTGCTGTTGGGAAAGCCCGTTTTGGGTGGATTCTAGCTGATTGCTGGCTGTATCGAGCGCCGCTTTTGATACGGCACCACTCTCATAGAGAGCTTTGGTGCGATCGTAGTTGGTTAGGGCCAGATCGAGTGCTTGACGAGCTGCTTCGACCGCAAGTTTCTGACGTTCAAGATCTTCGGAGCGAGTACCTTGATTTAACAGACTCTCGGATGCTTGCGCGCTTTCGATCCCTAGACGTGCTTGTTGTTCTTGTGTGCTGACTTTTTCATACCCGTTCTGGAGGGCATCTTTGGCTTGTTTGATCTTTACCTCTTGCT
>JARDZO010000081.1 GCA_029240815.1 Brevibacillus sp. | reverse complement strand
TGAGCGTCCACCTCTGAAAAGCTCCCGCGAGCCGGCTACTTTGGACGCCGTTCCACTTTTGGAAAGGAGCTGGACAGTCAATCATCCAAGCGGTGTCCCTATCGCTGGAGCGTTTTCTCCTTTTTCCTCTCTTCCACAACAGTCTGATCGACCAACAAGTAAAAGGACACCTTCCGCGGTTTTTCATCTGACCCGCACCACCTTTTGAAAATTGCCCCTTTTGACCATGCCAGAAAACTTTTACGATAGGGCTACCAATTTCAAAGGGAACTTGTCAGATGGAGGGAACCACCATGATTCCAATTCGCTATTCCAAACGAACATTGACCGATCAGGAGCAAATCGATGCCTTTTTGGCCCACGCCAAGGTAGGGAACCTGGGGTTGTCTAATGGGACAGAGCCGTACATCATTCCGTTAAATTTTTGCTGGTGGAATGGTCACATTTACTTTCACGGAGCAGACTCTGGGCGAAAGGTAGAAATGATCAATGCCAACAGTCGCGTTTGCTTCAGTGTGTGCGAGGAATATGGGACGATCGCGGACCCCATTCCTGCTCATACGGACACGGCTTACATGAGCGTCTTTTTGTCGGGAACGATTGAACGCGTACAGGACCCGGAAGAAATGCGTGATGCCATGCAGGCAATGCTCGACAAGTATGTTCCCGGCTACTATCCCGAACAACTTTCGCTGCAGCACGTGGTCAAATACCGCTCCTCGATGGGCAGTGTGACAGCCGTTTTCCGGATCACTCCAGACAGCCTCACAGCCAAGGGAAGCCCGCTGCCTGAAGAAAAGCAATTTTACCCTGGACGGACTGTCGGTCAGGATTCTGGAAAGCAAGGCTGATCCATCATCGGTTAGAAAGAAAAAAGGGTTACCGCCCGGCAAAAGCCAGATGGTAACCTTTTTTTCATGCTGATGCTGCCCTTATTTCGTGTGGGCGATTATTCCTTTGATGATCGTATCCCAATCATCTGCGTGTATTTCATGTCCTGATCCTTCGAGGGTCAGCAGTGCTGCACCGGGAATCTCCTGTACGAGAGCCAAGGCATGTTCATACGGGAGCACAGTGTCGTGAGTCCCGTGGATAACCAGAGCAGGGGCCTTGATCTCGGCCAGTCTGCCTTCAAAATCATCCTCCCCTGCGAGCAGGGCGTGATTAAACATGCTGAGCAGGTTATTGGCTCTCTTGATTTCCGCTGTGACTTGGGCGTATGCGCGCTCCTCGTCAAACGTATGAGCGGGACCACACAACAACGCCGATCCCGCTGCCAAGTATTTGGCGACTGCCTCTTCATCAGACCAATCCAAGGTACCGGCATTTGCATGATAGGCGAGGATTCGCTCATCCATCGGAGGCAAATTGCGGCTATTCTGATCCGAGCCAAAAATGCCGGATGCAATCAATGTCATTGTCTGTACACGTTCCGGATGTTTGACGGCAATTACTTGGGCGATCATTCCACCCAAGGACATACCGACCAGATGGGCTTTTTTAATTTGGTACGCATCGAGCACTCCTACCGCATCATTCGCCAGATCCGTTACCGAGTAATTTGATGTCCCCGGATCATAAGCCGTAGAACGTCCCACATCACGATTATCGAAGCGGATGACGAAACGGCCACTGTCGGCCAAACGCTGGCAAAATTCTGTATCCCAGTATACCATCGAGCACATGGCTCCCATGATCAGCAGGACTGCCGGATCTTGTGGATTGCCAAAGCTCTCCGCACATATTTCAATGCCGTTCATTTGATGGATAGTTTCACGTTGCATGTGTCATTCCCCATTTCATTCGTAATAGTTTGGCCTTTGGTACATGTCAAACTCAAATAAACCCACACATTTTCACAAAAAAATGAATGAGCCTTCCTGAGAATAACCACCAATTAGCGCAAACGAATGAATTGGATAATCATGCTGCACACACTCCCTAAGTCTAGAATACTGGGTATCCACCCATCGTTCATTATAGCACAATCCTCTCTATACTTGAGCAGCAGAAATCGACTCCTCTTACCACGCTTCGCACAAAAAAAGAGTGGCATGAGGGAGAACATTCCTCCCCTTGCCACTCTTCTACTCATTTGCTTACCATTCAGCCGGAGCTGTCATACCCGTCGAGATTGCAATACGATTCCAGGAGTTAATCGCGTTGATCGCCATGATCAGAGCTACATACTGCTTTTCATCGAAATGCTCGCGGACTTTTCCGTAAACTTCATCGGATACGCCCCCTGTAGATATCAGAGTAACGGCTTCTGTCAATGCGAGTGCAGCGCGCTCTGCTTCTGTGTAGAACCCGGCTTCTCTCCAAGCATTGAGCAAATAGATCCGTTGTTCCGTTTCTCCCAGTTTCCGTGCATCTTTCGTATGCATGTCGAGACAAAAAGCGCATCCATTGATTTGTGAAGCCCGGATCTTGATCAGCTCCATGAGGCTTTTATCCAATCCGCTCTCCTGGACGTATTTCTCCAATTGCAGCATGGCGTTCAAAGCCCCAGGGTTGGCGGATCTATAATTCATTCTGGCTTTCATGATCATCTTTCCCTTCTACTCGAATTGTCTTTACAACCTCCAAGACGAGTGACGCTCCCTTTTTGTGACCAAAATTCATGCTTATAGGGAAAAATGCTTCAATTTTTCTGGATTGACCATCATGTAAAGCCTTTCGATCCGCTCCTCTTGGGGATTCAGCACCACATTGATGACTCTTGTCGGTTGACCTTCACCCGCAACGACAATGCCAGTCTGCCCATTTATGGATCGAATCTGTATTTGGACGCTGTTCTCCCACTTGCGCCACACGCCTGTCAGGAATGCGACTACGCGCTGGTCGGAACGAATCGGGTGAATCGCTGCACGCGTCTTTCCGCCTCCGTCTGTGATCAGTACCGCATCCTGACTCAGCAATTGCACCAACGCATGGGCATCCGCATGCGACATGGCGTAAATCAACTGCTCTACCAGCCGTTTGGAACGCTCCGGTTGAGCTTCTACTTGCAATCCGTCACCAGCTCCATTTAGCTTTTGCTGGGCACGACTGAATAGCTTGCGGCAGCCCGCCTCGGATTTATTCAACATCTCAGCGATTGCACTGTATTCGTAGCTCAGTGCGGTTCGCAATACATAGACCGCCCGCTCATCTGGCGATAAATTCTCCAGCAAGACGAGAAGTCCGTACGAGATCGATTCTTCCATGATGACGGACTGCAAGGGATCACCGCCTGCCGAGTTGTCTACCATTGGCTCTGGCAACCACTCTCCCACGTACTGCTCCCGCTTCCAACGCGCTGACTTCAACGTATCCAGACAACGATTCGTTACAGCTTTGCACAAATAGCTTTTCATATGGTGAATGTCTTCGATGTCGCTCTGCGTCAAAGCAAGAAATGTCTCCTGTACGATATCTTCAGCCTCTGTCACCGACCCCAGCATGCGATACGCAAGGGAAAACATCAGCGGCTTGTACTGTCGATAGACATCCTCCATCCATATCGTCATTATTCCGCTTGCCCGAACTGCCAGATCGTATGGCTCAAACTGCCGTAACGGAAACTCATGTGCAGACGTTTGGCAGCACGCTCGTCATCCGCAGCTCCCATCGCGTAAATGAGTGGAACAAAGTGTTCGCTGCCATAGGCCGGAACCGCTTTTTCAGCATGAGGCGCCAGAGCACGATACTGCGCCAAATCGGTTACGTTCCAATCCGTCAGCGTTTCTTTCAGCCATTCTTCAAATTGCAGGGACCATTCAAACGCACCGGTAGATGTTTCCCGCATGTCGAGGTAGGAGAAATTATGGATCGTGCTGCCGCTGCCGATGATCAATACATCTTTGGCACGTAGAGGACTCAGCGCTTTCCCGATCGTGTACTGCTGCTCTACGGTCAAATTCGGGTTCACGGATAGCGACACAACAGGAACATCCGCATCAGGATACACCTTTCTCAACACGACCCAATGACCGTGATCGAGTCCACGCGACTGATTCAAGCTAACTGGAACCCCAGCAGCCTGCAGTAACGCTACCGTTTCTTCCGCTATTTCCTGATCCCCTTTTGCCGGGTACTGGATTTCGTACAGCGCTTGCGGAAATCCACCAAAATCGTAAATCGTCGGGAACGTCTCCATGACCCCGACTTCTTGGGTGAAAGACTCCCAGTGAGCGGAGAACATCACAATCGCGCGAGGACGGCGAGGCAGCAGATTAGGCAGATTGTTTAGAGCTTGTGTATAGGAATTGTCTTCGATCGCGAGCAAAGGTGCACCGTGAGCGATGAACAGAGATGGCATCATAGTAGAAACACTCTCCTTTATTTTTTTAACCTAGTTACTTTTAGTAAGTATTATAACCGATTCCTTTTCCTTTTTCCATCCTTATCATTGCCACTATCAGAAAAAGCCCATTTAAGAAAAAAATAACATTTACGAAACCCTTTATTAAGCACGGGTTTTATCCTGCAAAAGAACGAGGTTATGACGAGATTGTTCAAATCCTGCAGAAAACAGGTGCCCGGTAATGATTTGATTCAGGTTTAAGAAAAAAGCCAGTCGTAACACGAATATACAGTGTTAGACTGACTTTGGTCTATTTGAACGAGCCTGTTCTATGCGTAATCAAGTCCATAGCATTCCACCTATCGGAACCACTCCACCGCCCGCTTTAACTCTTCTGCCTGCATCTCCAGCGAACGGGTTGCAGAAGTCACTTCCTCACACGCACGCACCTGTGTCTGGGTAGCCTCCACGATCTTGTGCGTCTGCTGCGCTCCTCCTTTCACCACGGAAGCTGTCTGCACGGAAGAGGCGGACAATTGCTCGACACTAGCGGACATCTCCTCCGTAATCGCTGATACTTCCTGCACTTGGCTGGAGATCTGTCCCATCCCGAGGGTGATTTGCTCAAAGGCGGACTCCGCTTCCTTCACGACGGATGCACCGTAATGTACGTCCTGCGACATACTTTGCATGGAAACAACAGCTTGATTGGCCTCTTCCTGTACGTTCTTGATCAGAACGGCGATCTGCTTGGCAAAACGGTCTGAGCTCTCTGCCAGCTGACGCACTTCTTCCGCTACGACAGAAAACCCTCTCCCCTGTTCGCCAGCACGTGCGGCCTCGATCGCGGCATTGAGGGCAAGCAGATTGGTCTGGGAAGCAATCTGTGTGATCATCTCGACGATTTGTTGGATCTTCTGCGAGCTTTCGCCCAATTGCTGGATCGCAGTGACCGAATCATCCATCGTCGCAGTAATGAGGTCCATCTGGGTCGTTGCTTTTACCAGCGCATGAATGCCGTGATTCGCATCTTGTTCGGCTGAGACCGATGCCTCTGCCAATGAAGCAGTAGACTCTGCCACGCGCTGAATGCCCATTGCCATTTCTTCCATAGCCTTGGCGCTCTCTTCCGTGCTCGCCACAGTGGCGTCGCTCCCCGCAGATATTTCCTCCATTGCAAAAGCGATTTGATTGCTTGCTTCAAGCGTCTCTTGGGCATGACCACTCAATTGTACGGATGAGTACGTAACATGCTGAGCGGTTGAGTTTACTTGCATGGCAAACTCCCGTAGCTTGTGACGCATTTCGTTGACGTGTTTGGCCAATTCTCCGATCTCATCACGGTTTTTCACGACGAGATCTGCCTTACCCAGTTGACCCGCTGTGACCAGCTTGACCGCTTGTACCACCTGCAGCAATGGTTGGCGGATGTGTCTGGTCAGCATGACGGAGAGCAGCAGACTGATTAGGAGGGCTACACCCATGCTGATCAGCGTAGCCCGTCTCCCCGACTCATGCAGAGAAGCAGCCTGAGCTGTTGCAGTTGCCGCTCCCTCCTGACTCAAGCGTATGAGGTTTGCCAAATAGCCCTCCATCACCTGGAACATGGTGTCTGCTTCGCGCAGCAATTCTGCCAGCGAGACTTCCCCTGACTGCTCAACCAGCGTCTGATAAGCCAGCTGATAATTGGTCCAGGAAGCCTGTAAGGATTGAAAATACTTTTCTTCCTCTGTGCTTAACGGATAGTTTCCATATTCCTCAAATTGCTTTTGGATTTGTTCAAGTGTTTGCTGAGCTTCTCCATCGATAATGCCCTTTTTGCTCAAATCGGTCGTACTCGCATATTGAATTTGCAACGAAAAAAAGTGCTCGGTCTGATATTTGATATTCAAGATTGAAGTCGTCTTGGGAAGCCAGCTCTCGTTGATCTCTTCCGCCTTGCTATTGATTTGTTCTTCCGTTCGCAATCCTAGCCAGCCTAAGGCGGCCATGAGGATCAGCATGCACAAAAAGCCTGCAAACAATTTTGTTCCCACTGTCTGCTTCATCTCACTCACTCGCTCCCTGCCTGATGATTAGAAAACCGCGCTGCGACAGCCTGTCTGGCGGAGTTATTAGAAAACTTGGCTCCGCCAAGCTTTTGGCGGAGCCTTAGCTGCGCTTATACTGGATAGGAATATATAAATTCCTATCTGTGCAAAAAAAGCGGAGAAAAAGAACCTGACAAAACCGGTACTTTTTCTCCACTTTATCTACAAAGCTCTTCGAGTTGCTTGTGGATTAGATGCCTGAGCGATTTCCTCTTCATTGCTGGGGAGATGGTATATCGTCTCCAGCAAATCGTTGACCGCTGCGCGTTCCCTTTCTCTTTGGGCTTCGTTCCAGCCGAGCTTTGCACCCATTATGAGAATGACCGCATCGGCTTTCGCCTCCGCTTTCTTCACCTGAAAATAGGTCCAACCCGTACGCAACCGCAAGAAATCAACTGCTGTCGTAGTCATCTCCTCTTCCATCGCGTACGACAACTGCGCCCGGAGAAGCTGCTCTTCATTCAGCTTTTGGCCCTTTTCTTGGACCGCTTCCAAACGGTTGTAAATATGCAAGGTGTTTGTTCCATAGGTATCGATCCATTCTTGTGCCGTGGCTGCATCTACCCCTTTGGACACACCCGCTTGCAAAAGCTCCTGCTTGCAATCCGCATAGTTGGTGTGACCCATGCGCTCGCCGCCGCTGACCACAATTTGATCCGTACTGCACGCGCCAAATCGGCGACCTTGAGCTTTGGACAAATGCTCCGCTACCAAATCCACCACTTTTTCCGCCATTTTTCGGAATCCTGTCAGCTTTCCGCCTGCGATGGTGATCAAACCTGAATCCGAGATAAAAATCTCATCTTTGCGAGACAGCTCGGATGGGCCTTTGCCTTCCTCATAAATAAGTGGGCGGAGCCCAGCCCAATGAGAGACCACATCTTTCTCTTCCAGCTTCACATCAGGGAACATCGCGTTCACCGCGCGAAGGAGATAATCGCGGTCTTCTTTAGTCGTACGCGGCTGATCGATGTCTTGCTTGTAGCCGGTATCAGTAGTACCGACATACGTGATGCTTCCGCGTGGAATGACGAACACCATGCGCCCATCCGGTGTATCGAAGTAAGCGGATTGCGTAACCGGCAGCTTTTCCTTATCCACTACCAGATGTACACCTTTGGTTAAATAAAGACGTTTGCCTTTGAGTGAGTTATCGAGTTTGCGTACTCCATCTACCCACGGACCAGTTGCATTGACGATTTTTTTCGCATAGATCTCGTATGTCTTTCCCGAATGGAGATCCGTTACTTTGACCCCGACTGCCTGCTGGTCACGGTAAATAAATTCGGTCATCTTTGCATAATTGACGATACTTGCCCCTTTGCTCCATGCAGTCTTCATGATGTCCAGCGTAAGTCTCGCATCGTCTGTCCGGTACTCGTAATAGTAGCCGGCGCCCTTCAAGCCTTCCTTTTTCAGCAACGGCTCTAGGCGCAGCGTCTCTTCCCTGCTCATCATTTTGCGCCGTTCTTTGCGCTCAACCCCCGCCAGCCAATCGTAGACGTACAGCCCAACGGAAGATGCCAAGTATCCGTACGTTCCGCCCTTGTATACTGGAAGCAGCATCGGAGCTGCAATAACCAGATGTGGCGCATTCTTGTACAAGATGGCCCGTTCGCGGCCTACCTCCTGTACCAGCTTTACATCTCCTTGCTTTAAATAACGCAATCCACCGTGTATCAGCTTCGTCGAACGGCTGCTGGTGCCAGAACCGAAGTCGTTCTTCTCCAACAGACCGACGCGTATTCCACGTTGACTCGCGTCGAGTGCAATCCCCGCTCCTGTAATCCCGCCTCCAATAACGAGCAGGTCCAACTCTTTCTCTGCCATTTTGGTGAGGACAGCAGCCCGATTATTCGCCGAAAAATGAGTGTCCATCTCCGCTCTCCCTCTCTTCTCGCATGTGCTGGTTTTTCAATCAAACACAGAAAACCCCCACGAAAAAGAGCAACTTGAACATGTCAAGTTGCAGCTTCTCCAAAGGGGGTTCTCTTGATCTCTTCCCTTATGAAAATGCTATGGTGCTACGACCATAATTCATTTGTTCCGACAGAGACAGCCAGTGCTCCAGCGGCCAAAGCATCATTGATCTCTTTTTTGGTATCGATTAATCCACCCGCAATGATCGGCAAATGCGTCAAATTCGTCATCTCTTGAATGACTCGGGGCATAACTCCCGGCATCACCTCGACTGCATCAGGCAAAGATTGCTCGATTACTTTTATCCCTTTGATTACAGCATTTCGATCGATCAAAAATATCCGTTGAATCGCCATCAGATTCATCTCTTTTGCCACCCGGATCAGGTTGCTTCTCGTCGAAATGATCCCAGTCGGTGCTATGTTTTTGGCGACATAAGCGACACCACTTTTATCCGCTGCGATGCCTTCAATAAACTCCATATGTAAGAATACGTGTTTACCTACGGCTTTGACTCGATCCACCAGTTCCTTGATGTTGAAAATCGATCCTGTGAGCAAAAAGATAATGTTCGCTTCGCTTTGGATCGCAATCTCTAAATGCTGTTCGTCCTGAACTGCGGCAATTGTCTGGCATTCAACCAGATCAACAATCGGGTACATTCCATTAACCTCCATTGAACTGGAATCCTTACCCTATATTATAACATGCTTATCTCAGAGGTTAACGATGTCTTTAATACTATTCAGAATATAGCGAGGAGCATGCTCACTGGTCTCTGCCATCTCGCGGGTACTGATCCCGGTCAGCACCAGAACTGAATTCATTCCCGTATCATTGCCCATTTTGATGTCTGTCTCCAGGCGATCTCCGACCATGTAGCAAGCGGAATAATCTAGACCGAGATGCTGAACGGCAGCCTCCGCCGCGATCTGGGAAGGCTTTCCGACAACCAGATTGATCGGAGTACCCGTCGCTCCCTCCAATGCACCGATCAGGGCACCCGTATCCGGAATTTGTCCATCCTCTAGCGGGCAAGTACGATCAGGATTGGAAGCAATCACAACGGCGCCACGGATCGCAGCTTGATACAAGTCATTGAGTCGGTCGTAGGTAAATTGACGATCCCAAGAGAGGACGACGTAATTCACTTCCAATGGATTCTCGCTCATGGAGATACCATGCTCGCGCAGTTCATCACGGATCGGTTCTTCCCCGATCACCAGTACTTTATCATCTTCCTGGCACACATTTTGCAGATACCGCGCGACGATCAGAGAAGAATTAAGAATATCGTCTATACTCGTGGGAATCCCCATCTTTGTCAATTTGTGCGCATATGACTGCCGGGTCGCAATGGGCTTGTTGGAAAGGAATACGACTTTATCCCCTCTGCTGCGCAAGGTTTGTATGGCTTCCACTGCACCGTCGATTAACTGGTCTCCCAGGTAGACGGTTCCGTCCAGATCAAAAATAAAACCCTTCATTCCTCACACACTCCTGCCTTCCTGTTCTGTCGACCATCAATAGAGCTGATCTTTCGTAATCTTCTTCGCCAGAGCTTGGAGAATAATGACAATCACGATAATCAAGATTGCCATCGCGCACGCCGTATAATATTCACCGCGCAGCAGGTTTTGGAACACGGCCAAGCTCATCGGCGCCCACTCGGTCGGAGCCAAAAGAATCGAAATACTGGTTTCTTTAATCACGGTGACAAAAACCAGAATGGCTCCCGCCGCAATACCCGGCAGCATCAATGGCCCGATGACTGTGATGGCGGCGATCAGAGAAGAGGCTCCCAAGCTGACAGCAGCTTCTTCAATGTCCTTGCGTATCGCCATCATCGAACTCATCGTCGAACGAATCATGTAAGGCATGCGGCGAATCGTGTAGGCGATGATGAGCAACAATGCTGTTCCTGTCAGATGGATGGGCGCTGTGTTAAAGGTCTGGATCAGTGCGATCCCCAGCGCAATACCAGGCACGATCAGTGGAATGGACGATACGAAGTCGAGCCCGCCCGATCCGCGGCGTACAACAAAGTAAGAGACAAAGGTCGAGATGACGACGCTCAGCACCAGCGTACCGGCAGCCAACACCATACTGTTCCAAATATTCTTGCCCGAAGTGCTGAAGATGGTCTTGTAGTGGCTCAAGGTATAACCATCCGGCAACGCATGGTGTCCCCATGTCGTCGCAATCGAGGAGAGAAAAACGGAACCAAGAGCAAGAATCGGAACGAGCATGATCAGGAACGTATAGATGGTCAATCCCGTTATCGTTCCTTTGTGATCGTTCAGCTTTTGCTTGGTCGGTTTACCGGAAATGGTTCCGTACTCTCTTCCTTTGATCACAAGCCGTTGGAGCCAGAAGAAAAAGGCAGCGACAAGCAACATGATGACAGTCAATACCGCCGAACCAGCCCAGTTAAAGAATCCCGCAATTTCGCGGTAGGACTCTACAACGATCAGATTCAATTCCTTCGGTGCCAAAATAATCGGGGTCCCAAAATCTGAGAAGCTGACCGTGAAAATCAACAGCATACTGGAGACGATCCCAGGGACCGCAAGCGGCAACGTGACTCGCAAGAACGTGTACCAGCTTTTCGCACCCAGATTTTGCGAAGCCTCTTCCAAGGTGACATCACAAATCTTGAAAGCAGCCACCATTGGCCATAAGGCATATGGGAAGAAGAAAAAGACTTGAACGAGTACGATTCCCAGCATGGACTGCACATCAAAAATGACACCCTCTCCCCCAAAACTATGGTAGAGCTGCGTCACCCAGCCTGTTTTACCGAACATCAGGACAAAGGCATGGGAGGAGATGAAAGTAGGCATGATTAGCGGAATCGTGCACAGAGCCGCAAAGAAAGACTTAAACGGCATCTTCGTTCGGGCAAAGGCGTAAGCGATGGGCAGTACGATCACGGTAACCAGCAAAGCCACACCTGTACCCAGCTTCAAGCTGTTGATCAAAGCGGCAAAGTAACTGTTTCCTTCACTAAAGATCGAAGTGTAGGCCTCCACAGAAATATTGGACAGCTTCTTCATCGTGGAGGCAAAGATTTTCTGACTGGTAAAGCTGCCGAAAATGTTCACCGGTTGACCCGTAAAACTGACGAGTAAAATCGAAAAGAGCGGCACGAGCAAGAAAACAAAGAAAAAGAGATAAATCAGCCACTTGAGAACGGTTAACCCATTAAGCTTAGCGGTCAAACGTTTCATCATAACGCCACCACTCGATTCGGATCGATTTGCAGCTTCACCGCTGTTCCTGATGGCAAGATTGGACTGCCCGCTTCAAACACCGTATCAACCTCAAAGCGCAACTCGCCAACCTTGACATCGTATCGGATCGTCGGGCCCAAATAAGTGGATAGTTCAATCGTTCCATCCAAGATGTTCTCGTCGTCAGCTGCTCTTTCACTCGTTAGCAGGCGAATGCTCTCCGGTCTGATGATGACTTCTACTTCTTTTTTGTTCGTTGGGTACGTGGAGCGAAGCTGCCTGTTTTCCCCAATCTGGATCAAGGTTTCCCCCGATTCATTTACACCTTTGACCGTACCATTCAAGATGTTGGAAGAACCTACGAAATCGGCTACAAACTTGTTCACAGGGTTGCTGTACAAAGCGGTAGGCGTATCAACCTGCACCAG
Organism: Brevibacillus sp.; assembly: GCA_029240815.1. Next base: position 7,360 of record JARDZO010000081.1, on the reverse strand, counting down.
GCGACCACCGTGCATGACCGCTACACGGTCTGCCATGCTCATCGCTTCTTCCTGATCGTGCGTGACGAAAATCGTCGTGATCCCTACTTTTTGCTGGATCTGACGGATCGTGACGCGCATCACGTTGCGCAGCTTTTTATCCAAATTGGAGAGCGGCTCATCCATCAGCAAAACAGCAGGCTCCATCACCAGCGCACGAGCGAGTGCCACACGCTGCTGCTGACCTCCGGACAATTGACCAGGCAGACGATCAGCCAGATGTCCCAATTCCACGAAATCAAGGGCATCTCTGACTTTTTGTTCGGTGCTACGGTCTACCTTGCCGAGTCTTCTGTTCAGCAAATGTGCCAAGGTCGATATCTTTGTTCCAAAACCACCTTCATAAAAACGGCGAATATTTAAACTGTATGCCACATTTTCGAACACGTTTAAATGAGGAAACAGAGCATAGCTTTGGAAAACCATCCCGCAGTTTCGCTGATTCGCCGGAATCTGGTTTACGTTCCGATCGCCGATGTAGATATTACCCGAGGTCGGCGTCTCAAAACCGGCAACACAACGCATCGTCGTCGTTTTCCCGCAACCGGACGGACCCAGGAGGGCGAAAAACTCGCCCTCTTGAATCTCCAGATTGACATCTTCCAAAGCGGTGTTTCCGTTAAATTGTTTGTTTAAGTGCTCAATCTTCACCGATCCCATTGGAAGATCCCCCTCTTATTGGAATTTTTGACGCCATTCATTACGTACGCGGTCGTAGTTTTGCACGACCCAGTCCACATCCAGCTCCTGTGCGTGCGGAATTACTTTTTCCAGTGTCAGCGGAGTCTTGGATTGAACTTCTTTGGAAATTGGGATATGGTACCAGTCAGCCAATTTTTGTTGTCCTTCTTTGGAGAGCAGGTAGTCGATGAACGCTTTACCGCCGTCCGGATTTGGCCCATTCTCTACCAGAGAAACAGGATTTACGATGATTGGCGTTTTCTCGGGCACGATGAAGTCTACTTTTTCACCTTTTGCTTTGTTTTCGTACGCCATGAAGTCAAAGCCAATTCCGATCAGGGCTTCCCCTTTTGCAACCGCTTTCGTAGGAGCGGAACCTGAATCCGGCATTGCGCTCATCTGATCAACTAATTTCTTGAAATATTCCCAGCCTGGCTCTTCTCCTTTTTCCATCAACTGGCTAAGTACCAGGAGAGTAGCTGTTCCCGATGCTGCAGGGTTTGGCATTTGAATTTTGCCCTTCCATTTTGGATCGAGCAAATCGTCCCAAGTTTTCGGCAAATCTTCCGGCTTCACCAGATCGGTATTGTAGACAAAGCCCAGTACGAATACTTCAGCACCGACCCACTTCCAATCTTTGTCGCGAACTTTGATGCCGTCTTGTACTTCTGGCCAATCTTTGATGGCTTCAGGTGTATAGGAAGTGATGATGCCTTTATCTTTTGCAGACTCGAACGGCAGGAAACCACCACCGCCATACCAAAGGTCAGCCATCGGGTTGTCTTTCTCAGCAATCATCCGGTTTACAAGGACATTGGTACCCGCGTATTGCACGTTCACGGAAGAACCTGGCTTCAGCTTTTCAAAGGCTTGTCCCATCTCTTTGGTCATGTCAGGTGTTTCTGGTGAATAAAACGCGATGGAACCTAACTCTTTTTTTCCTCCGCCATCTGTGCTGCCCCCAGCAGCAGTAGATCCCTCAGAGGAAGAGCAACCTGCGAGCACGACAGAAGTAAGCAGTGCTACTGTTGCAACCCCATGAAACCATTTGTTCTTTTTCATTTGTCAGACCCCTCTCTATTTTCTTCTGTTAATCGACCATCCTGAGTGAAGCGAGTATTGGAGACACAAAAAAGGAAAAAACCCTTACACAGCATAAACACACTTCTCCCCCCTGAGGGTCATGTGTTTACGGGTAAGGGTTTTCTCCATTTTCTCCGCCTAACCGTATGTGAACTGTATTGTCGATTAACAAGTTATTCTAAAGGGAATTATAGGCATACTATACATATTTGTCAATGAAAACACTTACATTTATGATTTTTTCTAAAAATAAAAAATAAACAATCAGCTCTTATTGCCGCTTCCCCTTGTTTATTCCTTCACCGAAGAGCACCGCCTTTGCGCAGAGGCAAGCTCTGAAGAAGCAGGGAAGGTATTTCAACAAGTACTGCCAAAGCTCGCGGTCTATACACATATTGTCCTTCTCGGAGGCTTGAGTGATGCCGAAGCCAATCTGGCTGTCCGGACAAGCAAATCGTACGATGGCAAAATGGTTGTCGGTGAGGATCTGATGTCATTTATGATCGGTGATCAAATAACCGTGAAGGAGCCACATGTTGCCCTTGCTCCCTGATCCCATTTGAAAATGTGAAAAAGGCTTGTCGCATCAATAGCGACAAGCCTTTTTATTGTGATGAACAGCTATTATTTCGCAGCAGCGAAACGTTTGCTTACTTCATCCCAGTTTACTACGTTCCAGAACGCACCGATGTAGTCAGGGCGTTTGTTTTGGTATTTCAGGTAGTAAGCATGCTCCCAAACATCCAGACCCAGGATAGGGTTTTTGCCTTCCATTACAGGGCTGTCTTGGTTTGGAGTGGAAGTGATCGCTACTTTACCGCCATCAGCTACCAGCCAAGCCCAACCGGAACCGAAACGGCCAGTTGCTGCTTTCGCGAATTCAGCTTTGAAGTTGTCAAAGCTTCCGAAAGCCGCGTTGATTGCGTCAGCCAGTTCACCAGTTGGTGCGCCGCCGCCATTCGGGCTCAGGATTTCCCAGAAGAGGGTGTGGTTTGCATGTCCGCCACCGTTGTTGCGAACTGCAGTGCGAATGCCTTCTGGCAAAGCATCGATGTTGCTGATCAGTTCTTCTACGCTTTTGTCTTGCAGGTCAGCGTGAGCTTCCAGAGCAGCGTTCAGGTTGTTTACGTAAGTTGCATGGTGACGTCCATGGTGGATTTCCATTGTTTGAACGTCGATATGTGGTTCCAGAGCATTGTGCGCGTAAGGCAATGCAGGCAATTGATGAGCCATTGTAACATTCCTCCTCAAAATATGTAGTGGTCAAGCTTCGTCTTTATTATAATGCAACCCACGCACTTTTACAACAAATAAGTATGCAAAGTATCGAAATCTATCATTATAACTTTCATACATTTCCTTCTTGCAAACCCGTTCGACCGTGCTAGACTTGGATTATTACAAACATGGAAAACTAGGTGATATACGTGGAAATGGATGTATCGACTGTACTTTTTCTTGCACTGTTTGGCTTTGTCGCCGCCTTTATTGACAGTACCGTAGGCGGTGGTGGACTGATTTCCCTCCCTGCTCTGCTCGGTCTCGGGATGCCTCCTTACCTCGCTTTGGGTACGAACAAGCTGGCGGGAACGATTTCCTCCGCTACCAGCTCCTTCACTTTTATCCGCAACGGTAAATTTGACATGAAGCTGATGTTCATGCTCTTCCCCTTCTCGCTGATCGGAGCTTATTTCGGAGCCAAAACGGTGTTGTTCGTACCGCAAGAGCTTTTGAAAGTGCTCGTGATTATTATGATGGCTCTTATTTTCGTTTATACGCTGTTTAACAAACGGTTCGGTGAAGTAGCCAATTTCAAAGGCTACACGAAGTTCACTCTCAGCTTAGGAATCCCTCTTACCTTCCTAATCGGTTTTTATGATGGCTTTTTTGGACCGGGGACCGGTTCCTTTTTCGTTTTCTTGATGGTATTGCTCTTTGGCTATGACTTTGTGATCGCTGCAGGAAATGGGCGCATCCTCAATCTGGCGAGTAACATCGCGGCACTCACTGTGTTTACGCTCGAAGGCAAGGTCGTTTTTGTTACAGGTCTGGTCATGGGTGTGGCTATGCTGCTCGGCGCTTCATTAGGAGCTCGAATGGCAATCAAGACCGGCGTGCGCTACGTTCGACCCCTCTTTTTGATCGTCTCTATTACCCTGATCACCAAAATGGTGTATGAATTGATTTTTTCCTAACCAAGCGCGAACAAACCAAAAGGGGCATGCCACAGCGGCTGCCCCTTTTTCCTTTTCAAATAAAAAAAGCCTGGCAGCCGCCAAGCTTTCCTCTATTCTTCTTTTCCTCTTCTCTGCTTCATTCGCAGAATGATGCCGTCGATCAGCAGGCCGATGCCCGCTCCGTAAAAAGGGGCTGCAAACCGGGTTCCTTCCCCCAGTGGCAGCTCTTTCATATACACGAGGAACACGCCTAAAATAAAGCCGATCATCGTGTAGCGCAGACGGGTCGGACCCATAGCGACACCCCTCCGCCTCTATTTCCCGAATTTATTTGGCATTTTCATATTCTTCATTGTGCGACTCATTTGTTTCAGCTGTTTTTGGTTCAGATTCATACCCATTGAACGAGCCATGGCTTGCAGCTGCTTATCATCCATTTGCATGTTTTGCATTTGTTTCTTTAAATAATAAGTCCCTCCGGCAAAACCGCCTACCAGGCCAAGCAAAAGTGTAACGATCGGGATTACCCAGTTGTACCAAGCCATCAATACATTACCATCCTCTTTGCGTAATTACGAACCCTTTTATTGTACCATAGATAGGCGATATGTACATTGTCGCCATTAGAAATTGATGACACTGCCCTCAACATGATTCCCTTCCCGAGCATATGCTGATGGAGAAGAGGTGATGAACCCATGGCTCCTATCGTCATTGTGGACGCCGGGCACGGTGGCGTCGACCCAGGCGGAGGAAACAGCGCGCAGTTTACAGAAAAGGCGATGACCTTGAACATTTCCCTCTATCAATACCGTCGATTTCAAGAATTACAAATACCAGTAGCGTTGACGAGATCGTCTGACGTGACCTTGCAGAGTGAAGATCGAACTGCACTCGTCCGCAACAGCGGTGCTCGCTACTGCATTTCCAACCATATCAATTCGGGTGGCGGTCGTGGTTCTGAGGTCATTTACTCCATTTACAGCTCTGCTGCTTTTCCACGCTTGATTGCTGATGAGTTGGAAGCAGAAGGAATGCCGAACCGTCGCATCTTTACCCGTACCCTTCCCAACAATTCCAAGCAAGACTATTACTACATGAATCGCGAGACAGGCAGCGTAGAGACTGTGATCATCGAGTACGGGTTTGCGGATAATCCGTTGGATGCGGATAAACTGGCCAAAGACTGGAAAAGTCTCGCGGAGGCAGTCATTCGCGCGTTTTGCGAATATGCCAATCTGACGTACCAGCCTCCCAAAACCGCCCCGCCGTCTACAGGTGGAGGCAGCAATAACGGAGGCAGCGGAAACCCAAATAACGGAGGTGACGGCAACGTGCCTGACTGGAAACAGGAAGCCATCGACTGGATGTTTGATCAAGGCCTCCTGACCAATGAAGACTGGCGCAACCAAGCTGACACCCCCCTCCCGCTCTGGGCAGAGGCCGTGATTCTGAAACGCTTGTACGAAAAGTTGAAACCGTAACAGGAGATGGTGCCGCGTGAGATTTGATTTAGGCTTGATCATCGCATTCGCCCTGGCGGCCACCGCGAACCTGTCCGATTTATTGCGCATTCCCAAAAAGCTGCGCGGCTGGGTAGCGGTGGTCTTGATTGTCGGGCTGTACATGGTGAATCAGTGGTTGTACTCCCCTAGCTTTAACTGGAAGACAGCCTTGATGGAGGGCGTCACTGCAGGTCTCGCCAGCGTCGGCATCCACTCTTCGACGAAAAATACAATCGAACAGTGGACGGGGAAGTCATCGGGAAACTCAAAGAAACAGGACTCTCACTCTGCCGTGTAACGCGTGAGCGGCGTATCTGCTAGACCTGAATAGTTTTCCCTCGCCGGTACACTCACCAATTCATCCTCCGGGTAGCGATAGGCCGTCAGCATTCCGCCGAAAACGCACCCCTGGTCGATGTTGAGTGTGCCGTTTTGTCTTTCCGGTTCGGGACGAGGGTCGTGCCCCCAGACGATCAAGGGCTGATGTTCCTTCCTCTCTTTGGCCCACTCTCTGCGGATCGGACGTCCATCTGGCCCGGTACCGGCAACATCGCCGTAGCGGCAAAACGAATGTACTGCAGGCGACTCCAACCCTATGTAATCATCCTTGATACCCGCATGAACAGCGACGGCGACGAGCTTGTCACCTCTCTTGATCATCATGTGGGAGGGGGATGAAAAGAGCAATCTACGGCTCTGTTCTCGGAGCAAGGAAGCCTTTTTCAGGCCAAACTCCTGTTGATAGGAACGGAATTCTTCCTCGACCTTTTCATCGCCATGCGCTAATGTTACTGGTCTGCCATCCAGCCAACGGGCGACCTTCCATCCGTGATTACTGTCCACCATTTCCGCCAAGCCTGTGGAAATGTGATGAATAAAAAATTGCAGCATCTTGATAGAATAAGGACCTCTGCTCGTAATATCACCGAGGGAAAGGAGCTTTCTGCCCTGGGGATGGCGAAATGTACCGTCCTGACTTCGCTCATAGCCCAGCCGCTTCAGCAATACCATAAATTCGTCGTAACAACCATGGACATCACCGATGATGTCCACGCCATTGTCAGCCGAAAGCACCTTGGAGCGCGTTTGAGGTTTGTGCCTCATAGCCCGTCCCCTCCTTTCCAAATCTATTACTTACTATCTTTACCACATAAACGAAAAAAACTCACCCTCCAATCTGGGGTGAGTTTTTTCTGTCGATCAACCTAGGTTGTTCGTATGCACATAAATCGCTGCTTGCGTCCGATCCTCTACGTTTAGTTTGGCTAAAATGTTGCTCACGTGTGTTTTGACCGTCTTGATGCCGATGATCAACTCATCTGCAATCTCCTGGTTGGATTTGCCTTGCCCGATGAGCTTGAGCACCTCCAGCTCTCGTGGTGTCAGTTGTTCATGGGGATGGGATTCTTGTCCATGGCGGAAGCGCGCCATGATTTTACCCGCCACCCTAGATTCCAGTACAGGCTCACCAGCAGCAGCCGAGCGAATCGCCCGGGCAATTTCAGCAGCCCGCGACGTTTTTAGCAAGTAGCTGAATGCGCCTGCTTCAATCACCGGATATACTTTCTCGTCATCGATAAAGCTCGTCAGCACGATGACCTTACTCGCCGGGCATGCCTCTCGAATCCGTCTGGTTGCTTCTACGCCTCCTATGCCTTCCATGACCAAATCCATCAGGACGACGTCCGGGCGCAACTCCACAGTCAAGCGCACGCCTTCTTCCCCACTGCTCGCTTCAGCCACGACTTCAATGTCATCCTCCGTGGACAAATAAGCAGCCAAGCCCATCCGTACCATCTCGTGATCATCTACCAATAAAACTCGAATCACGGATTACTCACCCTTCCCGTTCCGTCTGTGACATCAAGGGAATCC
>JARDZO010000332.1 GCA_029240815.1 Brevibacillus sp. | reverse complement strand
AAACTCTCCAATAAAGTTTGTATCTGGTTCAAAGCTGGCAAATCATTTCATGATAGACTCATCAACGCTTTCGCTGTTCAGTTTTCAAAGAGCATTTTGGTTATTCGCCCAATAGGCGACCTCTTCATCATATCACATCAGATCCGATTTTTGCAAGAGGTTTTTTTGATCATCTTTATCGCTCAGTGGCGACAAGTACTAATATAACAAATTTCCGCTAAGAGAGTCAAGTGATTTTCAATCTTTTTTGCCAAGGTTTTTTTAATCAAACACAATGTTCCGTGGCAGAAATTAAATATAAGTGAAAAAACATAAGATGTCAATAAAAAAACGAATAGGAGGGCCTCTTTTTTTTCACACTATCCCATAGACAAAAATTCCCCTTACTTCAACGAAAAAGGACGGTGGCTCACCCATGGATCCGAAACCAACCTATAAAGAGTACGAAAACGAACAATATAGCGAGCTATCCACTGTAGAATCTCAGCGAAACGAAATTCTTCAGGAGGAATTTCCTGAAGGGCCATACGGTTCATCCACCAATCGAGAACGACTAGGAAAATCTCAAGACTGGGAACCAGGGCAGCATTCAACGACGACTCGCTTTACCTATGAGACCCGAAATATGCATCAAGACCTGCCTCGTCAAGATCCATCTGCTCATCCGATCCACGATGATCCAGATGAAAGAGAATAATCTCGGACTACGATTGATAAAAAAACCAAGCCCCCTCATTCACCGAGGGGGCTTGGCCTCTTTTCAACCATAGATACGACCGACTATTCTTCTGCGACTACCCGTGTAACAAGCGTACCAATCTCTTCGATGGTAACGGATATCTCATCCCCAGGCTGCAGCTCACCCACACCGGCCGGCGTACCCGTGAGGATCACATCGCCAGGAAGGAGGGTCATAACAGCTGAAACAGCCTCCACGAGCTGCGGAATGCTAAACACCATCTGACTCGTACTCGCATCCTGCCGTACTTCTCCGTTGACACGGGTCACAATACGCAGATCATTGTAATCCAATTTGGCTGCAATCGCTGGACCAAGCGGGCAAAAGGTATCAAACCCTTTGGCACGCGTCCATTGGCCATCGCTCATTTGCAGATCCCGAGCAGTCACGTCAATCGCGCACGTAAAGCCGAGAATGTACTCTTCTGCATCCTCTGCCTTGACCTTTTTGGCTTGCTTTTTGATTACAATGGCCAGTTCCCCTTCATAATGAAGGCTTTGCGTCTTTTTAGGATAGACAATCGGCTCTCCTGGTCCAACGACAGTCGTGGAAGGCTTGAGGAACATCAATGGTTCCTTTGGCAGCTCTATGTTCATCTCAGAAGCATGATCCGGGTAGTTGACTCCGATGCAAACGACTTTGCTGGGAGCGCTGGGTGCTTGGAGCGTAACCTCGTCCAGCGGAATCTCCAATCCCGTCATAATGGGCTTCGCGGTTTGAACCTTGTAGATATCCCCTTCGATCACACGCACCTTGCGATCTGCTTCTACCATCCACCCGTGCTTCACCTTACCGTTTCGTTCAAACCGAATAATCATGGCTCTTCCTCCCCCGTCTAGCCTTTGCCTGTCTTAGAACAAATCCGAGACGACTTCCCGCGGTTTCGTTGTGATTTCTTCGATAACCGTGCGATTTACTGCGTCTTCTACCAAGGCATCTACGTCCAGCGCCGTTTCGAATTTTTCCGCCAAATAAGCCTTAGGACGAGTCACTGGATTTTTCGGCGTGAAGACTGTGCAGCAATCTTCATAAGGCAAGATAGAGAGCTCATACGTATCAATCTTGCGCGAAATGTCCGTAATCTCGATCTTGTCCATCCCAATTAGCGGACGCAGCATAGGGATCGATATGACCTTATTAATCGTATCCATGCTTTCGAGGGTTTGCGAAGCTACTTGACCCAGACTTTCACCCGTCGCTAGTGCCAATGCTTTTGTATTTGCTGCAACCTTCTCAGAAATGCGCATCATAAATCGGCGCATGATCGTAATCAGGTAATCTTCCGGGCATTTGTCGCGAATCGCTGTCTGAATCTCTGTAAACGGTACTACGTGGAGACGTACAGTTCCCCCCCACTTTGTCAGCTTTTGCGCTAGATCTCGTACTTTTTCCAAGGAGCGTTCGCTCGTATACGGATAGCTGTGGAAGTGAATAGCTTCGAGTGTAACCCCGCGCTTCATCATCATCCAGCCAGCAACCGGGCTGTCGATCCCGCCGGAAAGCAACAAGAGAACTTTTCCGCTCACACCTACCGGCAAACCACCTGGGCCTGGGATCGTTTCACAGCTGACATACGTACCTTCTGTGCGAATCTCAATGTTCACGATTGCTTCTGGCTCATGCACATCTACTTTGATTGCTGGGATGGCACGCAAAATATGGGTTCCGACCATCCGATTGACTTCCATAGAAGGAATCGGATAGCGCTTGTCAGCACGACGAGTTACTACACGGAACGTACGTGGCTGCGGATTCATCTGGCGAATCAGCTCCAGTGAGCGTTCCTTGATGTTCTCAATGTCCGGATCTACGTGAATGGTCGGGCTAATCGAGGAAATCCCGAATACACGCTTGAGTCGATCCATAACCTCGTAAGCATCTTCTCCGTGCAATTCCACATACATCCGACCGTAATTGCGACGCACCTTTACTTTATAGAAGGAACGCAAGACGCTTTTTACGCTGCGCATCAACGTTTCTTCAAACATATCGCGATTCTTGCCTTTTAGAGCCAATTCTCCATAGCGGATCAAAATAACATCGTAGTTCATGATCGTCTCCTTTATCTGGTTACGCTTTTTGATTTCATTTGCGTTCGCAAGCTGCTGACGCACGCCTTAAGTGCTACGAGGAACTGATTGATGTCTTCTTTTGTATTTTCCCGGCCCAGGCTAATACGAAGGGATGACAGCGCACAGTCACGTTCGATGCCTACTGAAGTAAGCACACGGCTCGGTTCGTTTGCCTTGGAGGAACAAGCCGACTTGGTAGAAACCAAAAAGCCACGCTCTTCCAAAGCGTGCAGCAACACTTCTGCCTTTACGCCCGGCACAGAAATGTTCATAATATGCGGGGCCGCTCCGGTCTCAGGAGTATTAATCATACAACCTTCAATGGATGAGATCCCCTCCCGTAATTGCCTCAGCATTGTTTGCAGGCGAATGCTTTCAACCGAACCCATCTCTTCTAGCATACGGATCGCCTTGGCAAGACCCGCAATCGCTGGCAAATTTTCTGTACCCGATCGGACACCGCCTTCTTGCCCTCCACCCATCATCAGTGGATGAATAATCAGCCCCTCGCGTTTATACAAAATCCCTACACCGCGAGGCCCATAAAACTTGTGGGCTGACACGCTCAACAGATCGATGCCGGAATCTTTGAGGCGAAGTGGTACCTTGCCGATGGCTTGCACGGCATCCACATGAAAGAGGACTTTTGGAAATTGCTTGAGCCATTGACCAATCTCCTCGACAGGTTGAATCGTGCCCAGCTCATTATTTACGTGCATGACTGAGACGAGAATGGTATCAGGTCGCATCGCTTTTTTGACGTCCTCAAGCGAGACACGTCCATCCCGATCGACTGGTACATACGTCGTCGAGAATCCCAGGCTCTCCAATTGCTTGCATACATCGTATACAGCCGGATGCTCTACCTGGGTCGTAATGATATGCTTCCCGCGGTTCTGATATTGAAAGGCAACGCCTTTGATCGCCGTATTATTACTTTCCGTACCACCGGAGGTAAAAATGATTTCCCCAGCCTTACATCCCAGGTACTTTGCTGCTACCTCACGCGCCTGCTTCAAAACCGTTTCTGCCTCTACCCCTTTATGATGGAGGGAAGAGGGGTTGCCATAATAGCTTTCCATTGCGCGTCTCATTGTCTCAACCACTTGGGGATGAGGACGAGTCGTAGCACTGTTATCCAAGTAAATCACTGGTCCACACCTTCCTGAGGGCGAGGTGCCCTATGTCTACGCTACATCATAACACGACTGTTCCTCGAACATACAGCGCAAAGCACTCTTTCCCCTCTATTTTCCCCACTTTACCAGCCAAAATAGCCATCATTGACCAGTTCTGAACGTTCGTTCACACACTATTCATACTTAAAGCGCTTACATCCATTAATAGGCTCTTTACATCGTAAGACCTTTTCGTTAGAATTGTCAGTAAATTTAAACAAAACAACGAGGAGAGAGCAACCATGACTACACAAGCCATGCAAGACAAAATCACCAAGATGGAGGCAGAACTGAAACGACTGCAATCTGAACTTGCAAAAATGAGCAAAAGTACCCCTCCCATTAACCGATCGGACGTCGCATACCTAAATGAGGTGTACAACGGGTGACATTTCACTTATTTTGTTTTCAGTAGCGTGGAAGTGGCATGATGAATCTGCCGCAACCCACGCTATTTTTGTGTCCGTACACCTTCTTTCGGATTTTTCTTCTCCTACGATAGATAGAAAAAGCATTTCGTAAAAGGGAGTCTCCTGACTCACAATGGAAAACATGTCCATGTAAGTGCTTATTTACCTAATGAAAGCGGATAGCTCTACTGTTTACAATGATAGTAGAAACATTCAAAAAACATCACGCTACTGCATCGAGGAGGCTTTCATGTTCCGAACAACACGATGGAAACGTCTAGCTGCGCAAACTTCACTAATCGCTTTACTGCTCCCTGCCACGTCTGCTTTTGCACAGTCCATTTCTGTAGCACCTGGAGATACGTTGGGCAATTTGGCGTATCGCTATCAAGTTCCTGTAGCACAATTGAAAATCGCCAATCATTTGACGACAGACATGATCCAATCCGGTCAATCCCTGTACATACCTCCCCGTTCTGTAATCTACACGGTTAAGTCAGGCGATGTTCTTTGGAAAATCGCGGCTGACCATCAAACCACGATTTCCACTATCATGGAAATCAATCAACGCACATCCTACGATCTCTTCGTCGGTGAAAAAATCCTGGTACCGACAACATCAACAGCTACGGACAACACATACACCGTAAAAAGCGGCGACGTTCTCTGGAAAATTGCCAGCAGTTACAATGTGTCCATCCAGTCCATTCTAGATGCCAATCAATTGAGTTCTACCGAGCTTCTAATCGGTCAAAAGTTACTCATCCCGAAAACGACTGGACAAGCTTCCAATCAAACAGGAGGCCAAATAGAAAAGGATACCGCTGCACCTGTAAAAGATGCAACAAAGCCTTGGGTAGAAAACACTCGATACCAAGTCAAGCAAGGCGATACTCCCTGGACGATTTCGATTGATCACAGGATTCCGATGACCGAGCTGCTACAGGTAAACAAGCTCTCGGAAAATGCCCAG
>JARDZO010000080.1 GCA_029240815.1 Brevibacillus sp. | reverse complement strand
AAACGTACGACTACTATCGCTCCTTTATCCGGGATGCCAATGCGAAGGGAATTGAAGTGCACGCGGTCGCTGGTCATCCTGCGTGGGCATTGGCTAGCAATCAAAAGCGGATGCTGAAGATTGTGAACTGGGTGAAGCAGTACAATGAGTCCGTTACCAAGGCAGAGCAAGTGAGAGGAATCCAGCTGGATATCGAGCCGTATCTGCTGCCGCAATGGGAAACGGAGCAAGAACGAGTCATTCGGGAATGGCAGACAAACATCAAGGTGTTTATAGCAGAGCTGAAGAAAGACAGTGACTTGGAGGCGAGTGCTGCTATCCCGTTCTGGATGGATGACATTCCTACACCGAGTAACTCTGATCTGTCACTCTCCACATGGTTGATTTCCCGTTTCGATACGGTGTGCATCATGGCGTATCGGGACAAGCTGGATGGTCAAAACGGCCTTTTAGCTCTGGTAGAGGAAGAGATGGACCAGGCCGACAAGCTGGAGCGCCGGGTGCTCATTGCTGTGAATATGAAAGAAATCGAGGATGACCACGCTTCTTTTTCAGAAGAGGGAAACGAGGAAATGAATCGGCTACTGGAAAAGCTGCCTGCAAAAATGACTGACCATCCTTCTTACAGCGGGAATGCGATCCACGATTACCAGTATTGGAAGGAGGCTGCTGGTGTGACGCCAATACCTGAACAATCTCAGAGCTATCGGGGTACGTACATCTGGCGAGCAGAAACACTGAAGTCGGAGGGGGACGAGATTCTCGACTTCGCCAAAGAAAACGACGTGAATCTGCTCTATGTCAGAATCGATCTGCAGCAGCCCCTATCCATGTACCGGAATTTCCTCAGGCAGGCGGATGAAGCTGGAATCGAAGTGCACGCCATGGGAGGCCATCCGATCTGGGCTCTCGAGGAAAACAGGAGTAAGATCCTGAGATTGGTCAAATGGGTGAAAAAATACAACCAGCAGGCTTCTGCGGATGAACAATTCCGCGGGGTACATTTGGATATCGAGCCGTACGTCATCCCACGCTGGCGAGAAGACAAAGAAGCTGTGCTCCGGCAATGGATGGGAAATATCGAGGCATTCGTTGTTGAGGCCAAGGAAGGCGACCTGGAAACGAGCGTCGATTTGGCCGCGTGGCTGGACAATACACCCACGCCGGGAAGCCAAGACACTCCTTTTTCTCACTGGATGATCGACCAGCTGGACCATACGACGTTGATGGCGTTCCGTGACCGGGCTGAGAGCATCGTGGGACTGGTGGAGAATCAGATGAAGTACGCTCAGGATAGCGGGAAAAAGCTGGTTGTAGCCGTCGAGACGAAAGAATCTCACGAAGGGAATATCGTCAGCTTCTATGAAGAGGGAATGGGCGAGATGAATCGTCAGCTCGAACGGGCGGCACAACTGCTGGGAGGTTATTCTTCCTATATGGGACAAGCCATTCACGCCTATGAATACTGGAAAAACGGAAAAGACTAATGGGTGGGACAGGGCACCGCCGTACCGATTTCATGTACAATAGAGAAAAACGAGTGCAAAGAAAGAGGCGAAATTGCCATGCGGGATGTACAGAGCCGCCACAATGGCCTTCCACCGCGCACACCCGACATGTTGTACAACATCGTGCGCAAGTTTTATCGGGGCGCTGTCAGCCATTACGATCTAATCCAGGAGAAAAAAGAAGAGGTGCGTGTCGCGTGGGAGCGTAAGCAAGCGACCGGTGAGGATGCCGAGCTTCGTCAGGCACTTCATACGTTGTTTCTGGAATTTCACTTTTACGTGACTTGCTGGCTGCAAATTGAAATGGCGTTGTTTCGGTTGGCTAGACAGGACGAAGAGCAAGATCGTGTGCTGGAACGCTTTCGCCCTGATTTGGAAAAGCATCTGGGCGTCCGTGAGCAGTTGGACCAGACGGAGGCTTGTGTCGAGGCTCAGCTTCGGCATGAAGGATCAAATGGGACTTCTGTAGAGAGAGATGCGTACTGGTTTGAGGGCATCACTTTCACCGTAGATGAACACAGTCTGCAAGCTTTGCATGCGCTGTATGAGGCGATCCAGCAGGCGAGGTCGAAACGAGCATAATAAAAAAGCGTGGCTGTCATGAAAAGACAACCACGCTTTTCTTTGTTAGATGCTCCCTGGGAAAATAGAGCCGGTATACGCTGTCATTTGACCGCCGTTGTTCAGGCTGCGTACTTCTTGAACGTTGGTGCCAGCAAAGCCTGGAGAGAACATGGACTGGCTACCTGTGCCAATCGAATTGCCGTAGCTTTGGTACGATTGTTGGCTTTGTTGTTGCGGTTGTTGTTGTTGTTGTTGTTGTGGCTGCAGGCCAAATCCGCTGCTCATGATCCCGGCAGTTGCGTTGCCACCCTGATTCAGCTGACGTACTTCTTGCACATTGGTTCCTGCAAAGCCTGGAGAGAAAATGCCACCGCTAATGGGGGACGAGTACCCAGCATTGTTGGTATAACCGCTTTGTCCTGTGTATCCAGAAAAGCCAGTGTTGTTACGTTGCTGTACTTCTTGCACATTGGTTCCTGCAAAGCCAGGGGAGAAAATGCTTCCGCCGATCGGGGAAGAATACCCAGTGTTGCTGGAGTAGCCCGTTTGTCCTGTGTACCCAGTGAAGCCAGTATTGTTGCGTTGTTGTACTTCTTGCACATTGGTACCGGAAAAACCAGGCGAGAAGATCGAATTGGTAGTAGCGCCAAATGCAGGTTGGTATGTCGACTGTGCCTGTGTATAGCCAGTGTTATGCGGATGGAGATAGTTAATCGGCTGTGTTTGTTGATAGCTGTTCATTTGTGCTTGTTGGAAGCCTTGTTGCTGAGGAGCGGCATAGCCCGAATTGAGCTGTCTCACCTCTTGTACGTTGGTATTGGCAAAACCCGGTTGAAACATTGCTTGCGTGCCTCCGATACCGCCACCATAGGACATTCCGTATGTAGGTGCTTGTGAAGATGGAGAAAAACCGCCTTGGTTCAAGTATTGAACTTCTTGCGCATTGGTGTTGGCATACCCAGGTTGGAACATGGAGCCTGCTTGGCCCATTGCTCCAGAGATATTTGGTTGTTGTTGAGATTGCATGATGTTGTAATTGTAGGTCATGAGAAAGACCACCTCCTGAACCATATCTTTTCCAAGGATGGCCAGCTAATGCATGAAATGACAAAACAAGAGAATTCATTATTTTGAAGAAAATGGATGCGCAAAAAAACATGCCGGATCGTTAACCGGCATGCTCCTGCAAATCGTTCGGACTCCAGTGCCCGAAGGCTAGCCACAACGTTGGTTTTCCCGTAGGGCCGATGCTTGCTTTCACAGGCTCAAATCCAATCCCGCGAAACAAAGCCAGACTGGCTTCATTGTCCAGAGCGACTCGGACATACAATTTGGGCAGCCGCTGACATAGGTGAGCGGTCAGCGCCTTGCCGATGCCGCGATTGCGATATCGTTTGTCGACAACCAAAAAAGAGTGTCCAAGACCGCAGCGTGATACCGCAAACATGCCGATCACCCGTTTTCCGTTCATCGCCAGCGCCACTGTCGTTCCTTGCTCCGACATCTTTTTGGGCGTGAGGCGTGTCAGCCAGTCGATTGCCTGCTTGGTTATGCGGCGATCTCCTTCCTGTCGAGCAAACCGGACCAATGTCGTTTGAGATTCAGCCAATGCTTGTGGTGGCATGATCAAATATTTCAGTTTCATGTTCGTTACCCCGCTACTACTCCTCGCCTACTTTGCAGGCGGGATACATACTGTGCGTAATGGATGAGATTGGACAGAGAAAGGCGGCGAATCGTAGGTTCGTCGAATTTCTCCGGCTTGGCGTTGGCTTCAAAAAACCAGAGCTTGCCTTCTGCCGTCAATCCGAGATCCATGGACATTTCAGCCAGATCCTTGATTTCCTCATTGAGAGCGCGAGCGATCGTCAAACACGTCTGGTGGATCGCCTCCTCCATTTTCTCGGGATCCTCGGAGAACAGAGAATGGAGCACGCTGGACAAGGAATGGATGGAGCCTCCGCGAGGGACATGGGTAGTGATACTTTGTGTCCCCGCTCTGCGAATGCCGACTCCAGTCACGCTCCACTCGCCGTTTCCATCCTTTTGTACGAGCACGCGCACGTCAAAGGGTTTTCCTTGATAACGTGCTCTCTTGATTCCTTGCTGCATGATGTATCTCTTTTGCTGAACCAGACCTTTGACATGCTTCCATAGATCCTCCAGATTGGTAAAACGGCGGGCGACGGCTTTTTGGTCTTTCAGACGCTCCAGTCGCCATACGTCATTTTTGTATTCCACGCGCATGATTCCCTCACCAGCTTTGCCGCGAACCGGTTTTAGATAGACGAAGCGATGTTCGGTACAAAAGCTGCGAAAACGACCAAGCGTATCAAGCTTTTTCGTAACAGGTAAAAAGGCTTGCACGCTTGGATAATTACCTAGTATCTGAAACAGTTCTTGCTTGTCAAAGAAACATCGATTAAATAAAGTGACGTTGGGCAAGTCGTTGATACGGGAGAGTGTTTTGCGCACATCCGGACGTTGCTCCGCTTTACGGGTGGGGATGCGGTTGTATACGACGTGGGGAAAAGGGAGGATGGCTTCTTGCCAAATATTTTGCCGATCGTTATATAGGTAACCGCGGACTTTCTTTTTCTCCCAATTAATGCCCTGCGGCGTAAATACGTACACAAGTGCTCCCCATTTTTTTCCGGAGAGGGAGATATCTTTGAAATTATCCCGATTTCCCACGAATGCTGCCCCATCACCGACAGTTAGGATGCCGATTAATGGCCCGAGACGCAGGGAGTTGTTGACCATCTTCCAGTTGATGCGGGTGCGAATGCGACCAGCTTGCTGATTGGGCAGACCGGTGTGCAACCGTTTATGGAGAGAAAAAGGTCCAAGGTTGGCGATTAACGGTTTACGGGCGCGACTGACCAAAGCTTGCCGTGGAAGCTGCACAAACCATTTGCCGCTTGGGAGGATGGTCAACCACCCGGAGCGCTGCCTTTGCATGGGTGTTCCTCCTTCCTGAAAAAACGGTGCTATTCGCATGGATCAAAAATTGGCGAGATAGCAGCTGTAATCGACGAGAAGCTTGCGTGATTCGTAGTCCGCCTGTTTGAGTCGGGCGTGTTTAAAGATGGAACGGCCGGGCTTGGAGTTCGCTTCGAACATCCAGACATGACCATGAGTATCGATTCCCATATCGAGGCCTAGCTCGCCCAGATCGATTCCTTTTGCTAGTTCGATCGCAGTTGCGAGGCGAATTGACGCATCCGTAATGCGCTCTGTCATCAGGGCTTTTTGTCGACCAAAGAGTTGCTGGAGCAATTCATCCCCCGGAATGACGGTACCGCCCGTTCTTACATGGGTAGTCACGCTGCCAGACCCTGCCACTTTGGCAGCCGTGCAGGAAACGACCCATTCATTTTGTTGGTTTTTATGCAAGTGGACGCGGAAGTCAAAGGGACGACCGTGGAAAGTCATCAAAGAAATTCCTTGCTGGGCGAGGTAGGAACCGACACGACGGCTGCGAAACACATGCTGATACAGGGAAGATAACTTGGTGAAATGACGTTTTACGTTACCGCTACCGTTATGATAAGACACGTCGTATCCGGCTCCGGCTCCAGCACGCACTACCTTTACGATGCCGTAGCCCAGACTGCCGTTTTTCGGTTTCAGATAGACGATGGGGTATTTTCGAATCAGGTTGCGTACCGTTTGCAGGGATGGGGACGTGTACGTTTCGGGTATGTGCTCGTTCACTTCCGGATTGGGATAGAGGAGCTGGTGGACGCCCCATTTGTTGAAGAAGCCTTGGTTAAACATCGGCGTATTCGGATAATTTGCCAGCTTGTATTTGAAGTCTCGTACGGCCTCGTGTTTTTCGGCAGAACGAGAGGGAACGCGGTCATATATGACATCGGGCATCGCCGTAGTCATTCTTCTCCAGACGTAGTTGCCATTTTTCCCTTTGCGTAAAAACCAGGCGCTGACCTCGTTTTTACTCCAGTCTACGTCATGGGGTGAAAAAATATAGTAGAACACGCCTTTTCCTTCTTGAGCCTGCAACAGCTTTTGGAAAAAGGAAGTGCGCGGTCCAATCGGGTTTCGAGAATCTCTGCGTATCCCAGTCGTGACAATACCAATGGCAGGACCGATCCGAAGGGTTTCTCCTTCCTTCTTGAGGTTGATCAACCCTCCATGTGGGATGCCCAACTCGTTTTGCAGTAAGCTCGTGACTTTTACGATATTCCCATCAGGGTTTCGCTTATCTAGCAGAATAGTTGCGACTGCTTCCTTCTTACCCAGCGTGATCATAACTTTTTGACGGGGTTTGAGCTGCAGCTTTTGAATGAGACTGATTGGCAGGATGATCCCATAGACATGGGGATGGGGAAGGAAGCGAAGTCGCACTCGGTTTGTTTCCATGCTTAGTAACCTCCTACACGCTCTTTCATGAGATAGTGAGCATAACGAACAGGCTGGGTGATCGAATGAAACCGGGCAGCTGGATCGTTAATCATGGTAAAGACGGTCCGACCCGGTCTGCTGTTTACTTCGATAATCCAGACATTGCCAGCAGTGTCGATGCCGACATCGATCCCGAGCTCGACTAATCTGCCGTGAGATTTTTCCAGAAAACGCGGTAGTTCTCCGGTTAGCCGATCGATGGTCTGCTCAATCCGTGCCTGCATGGCTGGCTTGTAGTGGCGCGAGAGAAAGGGAGTGAGCGGGACTGCTTTGCCGCCGCCGTGCAAATTGGAGGTTATGCTTTTTTTATCACCGATTCTCACTGCCTTACCTGTTGTTTCCCACTCTCCCTTCCCGTTTTTTTGGACCAGTACACGGACGTCAAAAGGAGAGCCATCTGGTGTGTGCAGCTCTAGATACGGCTGAACTAGAAACTTGCGGCCAGTAGTGAACGCAGTGACAAAACTCCTAAGGCCCCCCGGCTCCTTGACGACTCGACGGAAAGGCTTGTTTTCCTTGTTGCGGCCAGAAATTTCATAACCGCCACGACATTCTGCAATCCGTACGACCCCGACTCCATGAGTTCCCGCCATTGGTTTGATGATGGCCGAGCCATAGTGGTCCAACGTGTCTTGGAGGGCGGAGTAAGTCAGAATCTCAGTTGGCGGCAATGACGGGGCCAGCACGGCAGAGTGGATGAGCATCTGGTGCACCTGCCATTTACCGGACAGGCCATGCCCCAAAAATGTAATGTTGCGATCGTTTTGCAACTTTTCCACGAATGGTTTATAGTTGCGGTAATCTGGGCCAATAAAACAACGATCGTAAACGAAGGCTGGCAATGGAAAGGTGTCCGATTGCCAGGCGCCATTTCTGTATTCAAAGCCTGGTACGGTTCGGGATGAAAAGTTAACCCGACGCGGAGAAAACACAAACACGCGGATGCCTTGCTTGCGTCCGAATAGCGTCAGCTTTTTGTAATATCCTTTGTCAATAAACTGGGAGCCTTGGCAGCGAGTCATGATGCCTAAGGTTCTCTGATTTGCTGTCATGAGAGTCACCTTCGCCTGTTTTTCTTGGCTATCGGTTTTGCTTTTGCTGCCCGGGGAAAACCACTTACATAAGCAGCATACTCAAGCATGCGCACAACCGAGGGTCGAGCGCGACGGGGAGGCTCTTCCACGCCTTCTGGCAAGGGAACGGTGTTGGCAGACTTGGATGGTTTACTGTTTACTTCGAGCAACCATACATGACCGCGCACATCTATACCGAGATCGACTCCGAACTCCGCGTAATGACCAGGTAATGCTTCTTCGAGTAGCACGGACAGCTTCAAGGCAACGGCTCGAAGTGTCTGGGGAGTGGGGCGAGAAGTGCTCGCCCATGGACCGCATAGACGCAGAGCCTGTAGCGGAGGCAGCATGGAACCGCCTCGTGAAATGTTGGAGACGATGCGATTTTGCCCTAAGCGAGCCACCATGGAAGTGACCGCCCATTCACCTTTTCGGTCTTTTTGCACCAAAACGCGAAAATCAGTTGGCCGATTCTGGATGCCAATCAGTACTAAACCTTGCTGCAGCAGGTAGGGTTTGTTTTTTGTTTGTTTGGAGAGATACTGATGCAACCCTTGTATGCTGGAGAACGTCTTGTTGAGTCCGCCAGGCCGAGCGAGCTGATAGCCCTGGTCGGTTCTCCGCAGGCGGATGATTCCGCGCCCCATGCTGCCGTTAGCAGGTTTTGCGTAAACCATGCGATGAGTGGCAAACATATTCTTTAAATCATCCTGACTGTGATAGCGGACCATTTTGGGTAAGTAGACTTCTGCTGCTTCCTGATTTTCCAGAGCGGCGTGTACATGCCACTTATTCAAGAATTGCTCATTAAAAAACGGGATGTTGGCGTCTTTGCAGCGTTGGACCCAATTGGTCATTTGTTCGCTACGCTCCCGTTGTCTCGAAACAAGGCGGTTGTAGATACATTGGGGTAGCGGCAAAACCTTTTGTCTCCAAACGCCGCCCTTTCGCACAAGCCCACGGACGATTCCTGCCTCCCAATTGACATCCTGAAGCCGGAAAGCACAGATAATCCCACCGCGTTTGCGGCAAATATCGGCTGATTCATTGAAGAATGAGGTCAGGGGTCCAAAGGGGGATTGCGGAAATTGAGAGTTGTAGGTAGAGACCAGAATACCCACATAGGGTCCAAAAACGAGAGACTGCTGGTTCGCCTGGTAACTGGCCAGCAGGGGGATTCCCGTAGGCAGATGCAGCGATTGGGCGATCGATGGTCGGATCAGAGTGCTTCCGTTCCGATCTATGCCGCTTACTCGGGCGCGAACCTGTTTGTTTCCGAATTGGACGGTGAGGGCAGTCGTAAAGAGATTCCATTTGCGCATGTGCGCCTGGGGCAGGTAAAGGTCTACTTCCGACTTTGGCTCGTATGCTTGAACGATGGTTGGAACGTAAGACATGGTTATCCCCTTCCCATCAGGCATGAAGTTAGTCTATGGTATGAGTAGGGAAATGGTTTGGTTCCATGATTAGAAGAGAGGTTGTTAGTATTTATGAACATTTGGACAATATTAGTAAATATTGGGGTTGGTTCCGTCATAGGCGGAGTGACTAACGAACTTGCGATCCGGATGCTTTTTCGCCCGTTGAAGCCTTGGTACATCGGGCGTTGGCGTGTTCCTTTCACACCTGGTCTAATCCCTAGTAGGCGAGATGATATCGCCCTACAAATGGGCAGATTGGTGGAAGAGCATTTGCTCACGATGGAGGGTGTAAAGCGTGCGTTAACCCAAAGTGGACTGGAGAACACATTGGCTGACTGGATGAATCGGGTAGCGACGGACTGGATGACAGATGAGCAAAGTCTGCGACAGGTTCTGCAACGTGCGCTTCCTCAAATCTTTCAAGAGGACGGCACTTGGAGCGATTCTCTCCGTCAACCGCTGCAGCTGCATTGGCAGACTTTTGTGGATCGCACCCTTTATCAATATGAAGAAAAGACGTTGCGTGAGCTGATTACTCCTGCCGGACGGGAGCGTTTGGATACGGCGCTGGATACAGTCAGCGAGATGTTGCTGCTGAGGTTCCGCGAATTTCTGCATTCGTCTGAGGGCCAACAGTCCCTGCAATCGATGATCCGTGGTCTGTTAGGCGGTGGAGGGGGCATGTTTGGCGGTTTGGTCGGCATGTTCCTCGGAGATGACAAGATTCTGGGCAAGCTGTTGCCTCATTTGGATGACCTCTTGCAACGCCCGGAGCTGTCACAGAAGCTGCGTCAAATGCTGGAGATTGAAGCGGACAAGCTGCTCGATAAAAACGTGGGTGAGCTCGCGCAATGGATCGGCCGTGATCAGATCGATGACTGGTCCCGAGCGTTGTTTGCGAGACTGGAAGAGCAGAGTCAAAGAATAATGGATGAGCCGATGTCCCGCCTCACCTCACCGTTCCAGAAAGCAGTCAGTACGGAGCTCATTCCCCGTTTGACGCGGTGGATGGTAGAGACGCTGGAAAAGAATGTGGAACGTATTTTTCAAAAGCTCGCAATTCGCGATATCGTGACTCGACAGGTAGAAGGCTTCCCGATTGAGAGGATCGAAGAAATGGTGGTCGGCATTTCAGGTCGTGAGTTCCGCATGATTACCGTGCTCGGCTTTATTCTGGGTGGTATCATTGGGCTCGTACAGGGCATGCTCTCTAGCTGGATGGGTTAGTAAAACTGAAAAGAAACTGTAAACCATCTGTAATATTCCTGTAATATAAGAGGGGTAAGATAAAACTACGATGAAAACCCCCTTAATGATATACTTTCTGATTCGGTAGCTTGAAAAAGCTACCCTTTTTTTTTGCCTCGCCTTCGGGTATATTGTTCCAAGGAGCCAGTACGTTGAACGGGTGGGAGAGTAGGAAGGGGGAAAAGCAACTTGGCAACAAAACACGAACAAATCTTGCAATATATTGATCGCCTTCCGATCGGCTCAAAGATATCGGTGAGGCAGATCGCAAAGGACCTGGACGTGAGCGAGGGTACGGCTTATCGTGCGATCAAGGAAGCCGAAACGCAAGGATACGTCAGTACCATTGAGCGCGTCGGGACGGTACGAATTGAGAAAAAACAGAAGGAAAACATAGAGCGGCTAACTTTCGCTGAAGTAGTCAATATCGTCGACGGGCATGTGTTGGGTGGGCGAGAAGGCTTGCACAAGACACTGAACAAATTCGTCATCGGTGCGATGCAGCTGGAAGCCATGATGCGCTACATCGATGCTGGCAGTCTGTTGATCGTAGGGAATCGCTATCAGGCGCACAAAATCGCCCTGCAGCAAGGAGCTGCAGTGTTGATCACCGGCGGCTTCGATACGAGCGAAGAGATCAAGCAATTGGCGGATCGCCTTGCGCTGCCGATCATCTCGTCCAGCTACGATACCTTCACCGTAGCTTCCATGATCAATCGGGCCATTTACGATCGCCTGATTAAAAAAGAAATCGTCATGGTAGAGGACGTGCTCAAGCCGCTGGCAGAAACACCAGTCTTGTTGCTATCCGATCCTGTGGCCAAATGGCATCAATATACAGAGCTGTATCAGGACACGCGCTTCCCTGTCGTGGATGAGCAGATGCGCCTTATCGGGATCGTAACCTCCAAGGACATCATCGGTCATGATGAGACCGCGACGATTGACAAGGTCATGACCAAAAATCCCATTACGACATCACCTCGAGTATCGGTGGCTTCATCGGCGCATACGATGGTTTGGGAAGGTATCGAGCTGTTGCCCGTTGTGGACAATCACCGCAAGCTGGTAGGGGTCCTCAGTCGAAACGACGTATTGAAAGCATTGCAATATACAGCAAAGCAGCCGCAAATGAGCGAAACGTTCCCCAATTTGATCATGTCTCACTTCCGTGAAGAGCGTAAGGCGGATGAACTCTTGTACCTGGGTGATGTGACGCCGCAAATGACCAACCATCTCGGCACTATCGCGAGCGGAATTATGACCACCGTTATGGTCGAGGCAGCCTGTAATCTGTTGCGCCATCATCGTCGGGGGGATATGGTGCCAGAGAATATCACTGTCTATTTTCTGAAGCCTGTGCAGATGGAGAGCCAGATTGAGGTGCAACCGCGCTTGCTGGATATCAGTCGCCGCTTTGGTAAAGTAGAAGTGTCTGTCTACCATGGGGAGCAGCTGGTCGGTCAGGCGATGGTGACGGCACAAATTATTGAGCGATAGATCCAAACCAACTGCTTGCCCTGATGAAAGGGGCAGGCGGTTTTTTTTATGGGCATAGAGGGCTTTCTATGAGGGATAGTAAACATATCCTGAATTGGAAACGGGGTGATCGGACATGAAAAATGGCGAAAATCAGCCCATACCCTTACTTTGCTCCTTGGATGAAAACATCGAAAAGGTAAAGGGGGAGCTGGGGAATAGTACGGATCTCGTGACGAGAAAAGTTCGGGTGGATATCCTTGATGGGATCGAAGTGGGGATTTTGTACACCGAGGGTCTGGTGGACAAAGATTTTGTCAGTCAATTCATGGAATCTCTCATGCTACATGCCAGAGCGTATGACTTCTCCGCAGATGACGAAAGGGAAGTCGACCTGCTTCCGTACATGAAAGATTTCTTGCTGACGATAGGCGGAGTGGAAGAGGTATATGATTTTGATGCGTTTTTTGATGCGGTATTGACCGGAGACACCGTTATTTTGGTAGAAGGGTACTCCTACGGCTTTATTGCAAATACCAAGCACTGGGAAGACCGCGGCGTCCAGGAGGCTTCCGTGCAAACAGTGGTTCGCGGCGCCAGAGAGGCGTTTTCGGAAAACCTGCGCGTCAATACCGCGTTGGTGCGGCGGAGAATCAACAACCGCAAGCTCTGGCTGGAAACCAAACAAATCGGCAAAATGACCCAGACCAAAGTAGGCATCATGTACATAAAAGGAGTCGTGGACGAAACCGTAGTGGCTGAAGTGCATCAACGGCTGGATCGGATCAGCATCGACGGCATACTGGAGAGCGGCAACATCGAGGAGCTGATTCAGGATGAGACGTTTACTCCGTTTCCGACGATCTACAATACTGAGCGCCCTGACTCTGTCGCAGCCGGATTGTTGGAAGGAAGAGTCGCTATTTTGGTGGACGGTACCCCGATTGCCTTGCTGGTTCCTGCTATCTTTGTGGAATTTTTTCAGTCACCCGAAGATTATTACCAACGTGCGGATTTTGGGATTCTGCGCATATTACGCCTCATTTCGTTCTTTATCGCATTGCTTGCGCCTTCTGTTTATGTAGCCATTACGACCTTCCATCAGGAAATGCTGCAAACCAATCTGATCATGAGCATTGCCGCGCAGCGCGAAGGGGTGCCATTTCCGGCTGCGCTCGAGGCGCTTTTGATGGAATTCACCTTTGAAATTCTGCGCGAGGCAGGGGTTAGGATGCCGCGAGCGGTGGGGCCAGCCATATCGATCGTAGGCGCGTTGGTTCTCGGGGAGGCCGCGGTTCAGGCAGGGCTGGTATCTCCGGCGACGGTTATCGTCGTGTCCATTACGGCAATCGCCAGCTTCGTGTTTCCGTCCTTTTCCATGTCCATCCCAATCCGCTTTCTCCGGTTCGGGCTGATCGGACTAGCAGCCAGCTTTGGATTGGTTGGCGTTTTCGTTGGGTTGATTGCGTTGTGTCTGCACCTGTGCAACCTGCGTTCGTTTGGCATTCCGTATATGTCTCCGCTTGCCCCTATGAACCTTACCGATCAAAAGGATGCCATTTTTCGTTTTCCCATCTGGATGCTGCACACTCGCCCTCATTTTTTACGGCAGAAAAACAGCGTCAGGGAACAGAACAGCGAACCGGAGCCTGGTGCCAAATGAGTGCAGCATATCAATCGATGAGGTGCAAGTGACATGAGACGAAAAGCGTGGTTCCTCCTCGTCATGGTTTTTCTTTTCCTGTTGGTCACAGGCTGTTGGAGCCGTAGAGAGCTCAATGATTTGGCTATCGTCATGGGAACCGGAATCGACATCGTAGATGGGGAATACGTGGTTTCCGCCCAAATAGTCAATCCCGGAGAGGTAGCGTCCAAAGAGGGTGGGGGAGATAGCAAGTCGGCCGTCGCGACCTACAGTGTCCGGAGCACGACCCTTTTTGAAGGGATCCGCAGATTGACGACGTTGACCCCGCGGCGACTTTACTTTTCCCATATCCAAGTCCTGGTATTGGGGGAGCAGGTAGCCAGACACGGGGTAAAAGAGGTGCTGGATTTGTTGTTCCGGGACAATGAAGTCCGACCTGACTTTTATGTGATTCTGGCCAAGGAAGCATCGGCTCTGCAAATTTTGAGCATGTATGAGCCTTTGGAAAAAATACCGGCGAACAAGCTCTACAAAAGCCTGGAAACGGCAGAGAGAGAATGGGGATCGATTGTTGCCATCCAATTGGATGAATTCATCGCGGATTTGCTGCAAGAGGGAGTGGAGCCAGTGCTTGCGGGAATAGGCATAAACGAAGACGTGCAGATGGGAACTGCCAGTAAGGGTCATGTCAAGAACAACATGCCTCCCTTATTAAAGTACCAGAAGATTGGTGTCTTCAAGGAAGACAAGCTGCGGGGGTGGTTTAGCGAAGACGAGAGCATCGGATTCAGCTATATAACCGACAGAGTGGACAGTACGGTCGAAGAGTTTGCCTGTGGAGGGAAAGACAAGATCGTCATCGAGATCATCCGCAACAAGTCCACGATCAGAACGGTAGCGGTAAACGGCAAGCCGCAGGTCGAAGTGAGCACAGTGACGGAGGGCAATGTGGGAGAGGTGGAATGCTCCATCGACTTGTCTAACCCGAAAACCATGTACAAGCTGGAGCGCGATGTGGAAAAGCACATAAGCGATCACATTCAGAACGCAGTACGCAAAGCACAAAAGGAGTTCCGCTCCGATGTTTTTGGGTTCGGGAAGTCGCTCTATCAAAGCAATCCGAAAATGTGGGAGAAGGTAAAGGATGATTGGAATGAGATCTTCCCGGACTTGAAGGTGAAAACAAAAGTTGATGTCAAACTGCGCCGGACAGGTAAAGTGGGAAATTCGTTTATCCCATTCATGAAAAAGGAATAAGGCATAACTTTTTCCATCAGAGGAAATGGTAAGGGTATTCCTGCAGAAAAGTTGGTGTGCCTCAAAGCATGTGGATAATCATGATGATTTTGATGCTGAGCCTCTTGATTGTGAGGATTGAGGTGCCATTTTTGAGAAAGAACGCGATGAAAAAAGAACTTTGGGTGTTCTTAATTCTCCTTCTGGTGGGAACGAGCCTGGGAATAGCCGAAGCTGCTGATGCAGATATTCCAAACCCGTTGGATTGGATCGCGTTCGTTTATAAACCGTTTAGCGACTTGATACTGGGGACCGTGGAATAGCGTATAACGAGGCGGGCGGAAGGGGAGTGGGGGAATTGCTCGATAACGGCCGCATAAGCGCAAGGCAATTTATGATTCTTGTTACGCTATTTGTCGTTGGCGATGCCATTCTGTATGTCCCCTCGCTTACCGCGGCCTCCGCCAAACAGGATGCCTGGATCTGTGCGTTATTGGGATGGGGAGAAGGGATTCTTCTGACCTGCCTGTATGCCTCTCTTAGCTTGCGGTATCCGAATCGGAACCTCTTTCAATACAGCGAGGAGATTATGGGGAGATGGGCAGGAAAGCTGATCGGCATCATGTTCATTACCTATTTTTTTATTGATGCGTCACTGATGCTGATGGAAATCGGTGACTTTGTCACGACACAGATCATGTCGGAGACTCCGATTGAAGTCATCCTGATCCTGTTTACGGCGATTGTCGTCATGGGTGTCCGCAGCGGAGCCGAGCCTTTTTCTCGTGTCTCCGAGCTGCTGTTTCCGTATTTTTTCCTGCTGTTCTTTATCTTGATTGCCTTTATTGCACCTCAAATCAAGACAGAAAATGTCAAACCAATCCTAGCGCATGGAATCACACCGGTGCTGGGGGGGAATTTTAGATACTTGGGTTTCCTCTTGGAATCCGTCACCCTGATCATCCTGTTTCCCTTAGTGAACTGGCCCCCCCGTGCAGCTAGAGCCTATGTCTTTGGGTTACTTCTGGCCAATTTTTTTCTGACGGTGATTACGGTCGTTGCTATTTTGGTGTTGAGTCCAGATATTACGGTATTGCTTGCTTACCCGAGCTACACGCTTGCGCAAAAAATCAGCATCGGTAATTTCTTTGAGCGGATTGAAGTATTGATGGCGGTCATTTGGTTCATCACGCTCTTCATCAAAATTACGATCTGCTTTTATGCGGCATCGTGCGGGATTGCCCAGACAGTGGGGCTGCGGGATTACCGGCGACTGACGATGCCACTCGGAATGATTATGGTGGTAGTGGCGTTGGCGACGATGCCCAACAGACCTTATTTTGACGCCTTTGTATCGAGGATCTGGACGACGTATTCCTTGACATACGGTTTCTTTTTGCCGCTGCTTCTATTGATTGTAGGGAGCCTGCGGAAACGATACGAGGTACGATCCTCACAGCGATCGGTATAATCAAACGCAAACGGCCTGTCCGATTCGTCGGTACGGGCCGTTTGTCGTGATTTACTTCTTCCGGGCCCAATTTCCTCTGCGAAGCAGCGGTTCCACGGTGCCATCTGCCAGTTCGCCGTCAATGTCGAGCTGATCCGATCCAATCATAAAATCCTCGTGAACCATGCTGACGTTTGCACCACGTTCCAACAGCTCTTCTTTTGACAGGCCGGTTCCTCCCTCGAGAGTAAACGGATAGGCGCTGCCAAGCGCAAAGTGGCAGGAAGCATTTTCGTCTACCCCGGTGTTGTAGAAGATTCGATTCAGATTGGAAATAGGGGAATCGTGTGGCACGAGAGCGACCTCCCCGAGATAGCGAGCGCCATCGTCCGTTTCCAGAAATGACTTCAGGGTATCGTAGCCTACTTCTGCTGAGAAATCTGTTACCTTGCCGTCCTGAAAGGTCAGGGAGAAGCGGTCGACGATTGTGCCGCTTAAAATGAGTGGCATCGAGCTTGCGACTGTGCCGTTTGTCCCCAGGCGCTGTGGCATTGTAAAGACTTCCTCGGTAGGAACATTCGCGATGAATTCTACGCCTGCCTGATTGAGGCTGCTGCCGCCTGCCCATACATGATGGTCTATTAACTCGACAGTCAGGTCTGTTCCGGGCCCTTTATAGTGCAGCTTCTTATACTGCTTTTCGTTTAATTTCCCACACAAGGACTTCAGGCTTTGAATGTGCTGCTGCCACGTACTGACAGGATCCTTTTGATCGACGCGGGTCATGTGAAATACAGCTTCCCACAAAGCCTGTATGCGTTCTGGGTACGGTAGCTCCGGGAAAGCTTTGTCAGCCCATGCTTGTGTCGGGGCATTGATCAGGCACCAGCTCAATTTATTAGAGCGGACGTAGCCCAAGTATTTTTGTCTTGCTTTCGCAGCCGCCAGCCTCGCAGCACTGACCTTGGCATTGGCGATCCCGGCATATAGTTCAGGATTGGGTACATCGATCTGGAGTAGTGCGCCGCCTGACTCTGCGAGCTGTTCCATGGAGGACGCGATCCACTGCGGATAATAGTGAAACGACTCATCGCTCGCATATTCAAAGCGGGCGCGCGTCACCGCATCGTCGTCCCACACGACCTGCACGTAGGTAGCTCCAGCCTCGTACGCTTTACGCACGATGATGCGGACGAACTCAGCGCACTCCAGCGGCGCACCTAGATACAGGACTTGTCCGGGTTGCAGGTTTACCCCAACTTTGATGACAAGCTCCGCATACTTGTGCATGTGCTGCTCGAACGGATTCATGGGCAGACCTCTTTTCAAGAAAAATAGGATGGCTTTTGTTTTTACGGATGCAGTGGAACAATTGTTTCAAATTTCCATGTCGTTGACAAGGAGAAGGAGAATGAGTACTATCTAATTAAATGATTATCTAATTAGTTTGATGATGAAAAACGAAACAGGTGATGGCAAATGCAATTAGACAAGCTCGTAACCTTTCATAAAGCACTGGCTGACCCGACGCGCATTCGCATCCTCGCGATATTGGCGAATGGACCGCTGCACGGGCAGGCTCTAGCAGGCAAAATGGGAGTGACGCCTCCGACGATTACGCATCATATGGCAAAATTGCGCGAGGCAGGAGCGGTTTATGAGAGAAGGGACAAGAACACGATTTATTTTTACTTGCACGAAGTGAATATGAAGCGTCAGTCACAAGCCATTTTGGACGTGCTGGAAAAAGCAAAGGATGGGCAGGGCGAGGATTTGATGGAAGAAGCGCCGGATGTGGATCAGAGGAGGGAGAACATGGCAGCAGAACAATTACAGGTTATCCGCAACTTTCTTACATTGGATGGCAAGCTGAAACAAATTCCAGTTCAACGTAAGAAAAAGTTGATTGTATTGGAACATATGGTACGCGGACTAGAGAGAGGAAGAAAGTATCAGGAGAAAGAGATCAATGCGTACATCAAGACGTTTCATGAAGATTTTGCCACGATCCGTCGGGAGTTCGTCATGAATCATTATATGTATCGGGAGGACGGAATCTACGAGTTGAATCCAGAGGAGATGTGGGCAAAATGATAAAAAAAGGACAACCGTCGGCACTGCACTCAGGTTGTCTGAAGCAATAAGATATCACACAGCGTCATTGTATCGTACGTAAATAGGGATCTGCTACTCCAAATGGCTGGAAACAGAGGAAAATAGTTTCCAGCCCCCCACCTCACCCGACATACACTTTCCTTGTTACACGCCCTTTTTCAATTCAGCGAGCCATTCGGACTTATAACGAAAATAATTGCGTGTCCCCAAATACAAATTGATGATCCCGACGACCAGCATCACCAGAGCGACCACGATGCGGATCGTATCCAGCTGCTCAAAGGTGAATTGATTCATTCCGAACAAGGTAACCAAAAGCCCCAAGGCGATATTCATTTTTCCCAGGGTCATGCGAGACGCCAGCGGATGGATGCCCTGTCTGCGGGCATGGATGCTGAAATACACACTGGCAACCAGCGATGCGAGTACGCCGGTCAAGTAAAAGGCAGACCACATATACGGATTCATCCTCTCTACCAATCTGGTATTATCCTACCAAAAGAGCGCAAGCGTGGTCAAATTCCCAAAGAACATTTGTTCCTATACCCCACGTGCTCATTTCTTTTCGGTATAATAGAAAGTGGGGAATAAAAAGACAACGATTCGGAACGGAACCAGAGAGGAAGGAACAGCATGACCTCCTTTGTCCATTTGCATGTTCATACGGAATACAGCCTGCTTGACGGAGCTGCGCGTATCGAACCGCTGGTAGCTCGTGCAAAAGAATTGGGCATGCACGCACTCGCGATTACGGACCACGCCAACCTGTACGGAGCGATTCCGTTTTATAAAGCTTGCCTGGAGGCAGGCATCAAGCCGATTATCGGCATGGAAGTATACGTAATAGAAGGAAACCTGCAGGATCGTGTGCGCAATGCACCGGCCCCGAGCCATTTGATCTTGCTGGCTGAAAATGAACAGGGCTATCGCAATCTCTTGAAGCTGGCGACCATTGCGCAAACAGAAGGAAATTACATTCTTCCTCGCTTGAACAAGGAGGCACTCGTCCATCATCGTACGGGCCTGATTGCACTCAGTGCATGTCGCGAAGGGGAAGTGGCTAGGCTCTTGCTGGCGGGAGATTCTGAGAGGGCCAAAGCAGCTGCTTTGTGGTACCGCCAAACGTACGGTCCGGACCATTACTTTCTGGAGTTGTCGGATCACGGGCTGGAGCAGGAGCGCAGACTGAATGCACGACTTGTCCGCTTGAGTGAGGAGACAGGCATTCCTCTGGTTGTCACGAACAACGTCCATTACGTT
>JARDZO010000331.1 GCA_029240815.1 Brevibacillus sp. | reverse complement strand
GAATATTGTCACAACCCATAAAATTAGACCTATGAAAAATCTAATGAGGGGATGCAATCGAAGACTGGCTCCACAGTGAGGGCAGCTGTTTGCAGAAGAAGCAACTTCCTTAGAGCATACTTTACAATTTTGTAATTTACTTTTGATCCGAGGATTCAGAAACCTCGTAAACATGAAATACACAAGTGCGAAACATACTAATGCAAATAGGATGGATAAAGCTTCAAAGACAGTATAATCCAAAACAATAAATCCCCTTCCTGAGTAGT
Organism: Brevibacillus sp.; assembly: GCA_029240815.1. The sequence continues at coordinate 5,163 of JARDZO010000331.1, read as the reverse complement.
TCAATGATGTTTGCTTACTGGTAAGCTTTAGCATTTGCATAGGCCTATCGTATCATAATTTGTGTCATTTGGAATGTAATTGTACTTCGAACGAGTCATGTGGAGGCAGTGTCGTTGTTAGTACGTAAATAAGGAAAACACCCTTGGCAATCAAGGATGTTTTTCCTTTTCTGTACGATCGATTTCTGGTGGCTATCCTGCGACTTACTCCAAAAACGCACGAGAATATTCCACAACTCCCGAGACATTCACCAGAGCATCTTCACACAGCTCTATAGCCATAAATACTTCATCCGGCACTTCAAATGGTGCTCGTATTCCCCACAAAGATGCTTTTTGGAAGCCAAACTTCGGATAATATTCTGGATGCCCCAGTACTACAACAGAACGATATCCGAGTTCTTTTGCCTTTTCTAATGCTTTGAGAATCAACATCCTGCCTATCCCCTTCCTCTGGTAATCTGGCAAGACAGACACTGGGGCAAGCGCAAGTGATTCTGTGCTTCGATTCTCTTGTTTGATTCTGATTTTCGACAAAAGAATATGACCCACGATTTCGTTATCTGGAAGAATGGCAACCAAAGACAGCTCGGGGATGAATGCCTCCGAATCCATTCTGATTCGAGCCACCAGTTCATGTTCTTTTTGATCGCTGAATTCCATATCGGCAAATGCGCTTTTCACAACTTGTTCCGTTGTCGTGTAATCCTCAGTGCGTTCTTTCCTCATTGTAATGTTCATTGTTCACCTCTCCTATTCTTCATCGCTTGATTATTCCTTTACGACCGTTCCACCATGTCAAACGTATCATTTTTACAGCATGGGCATCCTTGATTTTTGAGCTGCTCAATGGTAGAAACATCGCCTTGAACCCCTACGTCCACCTTTTTCCCACACTGTTTGCAACGGTAAATCCGTAGCGTTCGCTTCACCTCCCCCGTGTAAAGCGCATCTACAAATACATCCGTACATTCAGGGGTGGTTTGATCTGTCGTTTTGAGAATGATCATTTGGCTCCGATTGGCGATCATCTCCGCTCCTTCATACTCGTTGAAGCGCGGGATCGTCGTGCCTGTAGTCAACCCCATCCGTATAAACTCGCGCTGCATCGCAAGCGTGAAAGCAGGGGACTTGTGGGCAAAGGACAAAAAGATCGGCAATCCCTTTCGTTTCTTTAAGGCGCTAATGCCACGCGAAACAAACAGGGTCATCCCTTGCAAGGTATACGGCGGATCGGTGAAGAAACAATCATAGTGCCCATGCATGTGTTCTCGTAACGGCTGCCTCAAATCGTGATGATGACATTGTATCGGGAGCATTTCCCGTTCTGCTATTTCACGAATGTAATGTAAAAATCGCTCATCAATATCCGTAACATGAATGGCCGTCCTGAGGTGTCCTCCATTTGGAAATAACCGCTGCAAAAGCAGACCAATCGACACGCTGACCAGGTCGTCATCACCGACACACAAGATCCGCTTTCCAACCAAGGAATGTTGTTTCAAGCAAAGAATGGCCCGGCGCAGACTTGTCTCTGCTGTACATTTTGATTGATCGATCTGCACGTTGACTTGCGGACGTAAACTCATGACGTCTCGGAGCATAGATAATATGTCGGCTAGGTCGGGATGACTTTCGCCTCCATGATCCATAAGTTCTTTGTACAGATTCTTGTTGATGCCGCTAAAACCCCATTCCTTCTCTATCCAAGCCTCTCCTGCTACCGTGCAATGTACACCGTTGGCCTGCGTCAAAGCTCCAGCCTTGATCAGTTCCTTCTTGATGGCAGCAGCGATAGGAACAGGCAACAGCGTAGCACGAGCCAGCTCTTTTGTTGAGATTCCCGGGTTCATATAGCATTCGAGCAACAGCTGCTCGATGACAGGAGTTCCCTCCTCCAGTCGTATATGTGCACTTGCGATTTCGATATAGTTTTTCATTTGATAAATCTCCCCTCTAGAAAATAAAAAAAGGCAGAGAATGAACAAAACGTCATTCTCCGCCCTTTTTTCTATACCTAAATAAGCCCTAAAAATAAAAAAACCGCGCTGAACTCAGCACGGATGTGGGCACATAAATAGGCAATACCTAAGGCATTGTATGATATCCGTTGTTCTTAACTAATTCCGAGGCATAACAAATAAACATTGCTGATACAGCAATTTGTTTATTGTAATTAAAAAAGCCTCTTCTATGGAATTTGATTAGTTAAGAACGACCGCCAACATCAACATCTCTCCCTAGTGAATTTGGAGTTATCTTATCAGTATGAGTAGGGGAAGTCAAGAATTTTCCATTTTTTAGTACCTAGGCGTTTGTATCAAGCATCGCGGGAATATGGATTTCTTTCACGCATGATACTTTAGACAGATTCACTACACATTTTACCAATGAAACAATATCCTGAACGGGGATACGCGTGCCCTGATACAAGGAAATCGCTTTTTCTGCTCCTTCCTCGAAAGGAACTTCCGCAGCAATTTCACCTGGATTTATACAGGTTACGCCGATCCCATACTTCCTGCAATGTTCCCGTAAAGCATTGCCAATTCCGCGCAAACCAAATTTGGAAGCTACAAATGTCACTTGTTGATTATTCGTATTGTCGAGTCCTGCCGTTGAACCGATCAAGAAGACTTTTGCATTTTCCGATTTCTTGAGATTGGGCAACAGCTTTTGGATGCAAGTAATAGGGGAAGAGACGTTAACCCGGATCATATTGGCTATCTCCTCAGGATCGTCTTGCTCGAAGTCATAGTTTTCATGAAATCCTTCTTTCTCCCATATCCCAACGTTGTAGATCAAGACATCAATGACTCTGCCGTCCAGAGCAGCCGCTATCTTCTCACCTGAACCAAGTACGGATAAGTCGGCTTCCATCCAATGTCGATGTACGCCATCATCCACACTGACACTCCTTGGTTGACTTCTGGAGATAATCCACACATGGTCGCCCTTTTCTGGAAGACCCTTTGCAAAAGCATCGCCTAACCCCTTGCTTGCTCCGAAGATCACATAGTTTTTCATTGTTTCCTCCCCTTCTGGACATACCTCTGCTTCGACCTCCAGATCATTACCCCTTCCAAAACGCCAAGAAAGCATCCAGAGTTTCGGCGTCATATACCTTCAGTCGCCCTAATATGGCATGAGCAAATTCGATGGGGTACTTCCCGCTAGCGGTGATCAAGTCATCCGTTGCGACGACCGGCTCCTCTACATACAGGTCCATTCCTTCATAACCAGTAGCTCCCTCGAGTAAATAGGACTTACCGTTGCTAGTGTGTCTTCGGCCATTTAGAAATCCATTTTGAGCCAGAAAGAGTGTGGCGCCACAAATAGCTGCAACGGGAGTATGATTTTGAAAGAGGCTACCGACGAGCGAAAGGAGTGCTTCCGGATTCTCGGTTTCCCACAGGGCACCGCCAGGCAAAATCACCAGGGCCACGTCTTCTACAGCTACGTCCTGGATGGTTTTATCTGGCACGATCCGCCAGTCCATCAAAAACAAATACATGCACAGCCTGATTCACAACCATCCGCCCATCCCTTCTTAAAATAAAAAATCCCCTCCCAAAGGGACGAGGAATCGTGTTACCACCCTAATTAGCAAGACATCGCGTACAATACGTATCTTACTCACTCTCGCAGCTCTAACGGGTCTACCCGTACGACTCTATTTGGTCAAAGACCGTTCAAGTGTCGACTCTGGAGTGAATTTCAGTGAGCGTACTTTCCCTATGCTCTCAGTCGATGGCATATGGTTCCTGTTAAGCCGTTCCCCACGTACTTGTCTCCGTCATTGTCTTGATTGATTTGGAATTTTCCAAATTATACCTAACCACTTTTTGGATTGTCAACGAACGAATCTTTAGCAAAAGAACTTACTTTTCGCCAAGCTGCAGCAACTTGCCCCGCAATTGATCTGCCGCATGCAACGCTATCTGATCGTTCAGAATATCTCCGGGGCGGTTTCCCTCACCCAAAATATATCCGCCGTATTGGGTGCCCATAAACCCGAAAATATGCTGAAACTGTTGCACGAGAGCCAGTCCCTTCAAATACGGTTCGTCTCCCCCTACTGCGATCACGTACCCGGTTTTGTTTTTCATACTCTCGCGAAAGTGCGGGCGCTGCGTATCTCTCAACGTCTGCGACCAGCGATCGATGAAGTTCTTCATCTGCCCAGACATGCTGTACCAATAGATCGGCGTCGAAAAAACCAGGATGTCGTGTTCCAGCATCCGATCCAGAACAGCGGTGTAATCATCATCCAGTTCTGTAAAGCCTTTTTCGTCATGACGCATGTCCTCGATGGGATGAATCGTATATTCTTTCAAATGAATGCGATCAACCGTCAGACCCTCCAACGCTCTTTCTGTTAAAAGCTCTGTATTTCCATTCGCGCGGGTTCCCCCGTAAAGGACAGCTATAGACATTATTCATTCTCTCCCTTGCGTGTCGAAGTAAGCAGGTATATTGCCACTTGGTGAGTCCTATTATAAAATGGCATCACTCAATAGATACAGCTGATTAATTCGATCAAAATCATTCATAAAAACGATTTAGAGAGGAGCAGCCGATGGAGATCAAGCAGTTACTTACGTTCAAACTAGCGGCAGAAAATCTGAATTTCACCCAGACTGCCAAAATGCTCAATTTCGCTCAATCTAGTGTCACCGCCCAGATCAAGACGTTGGAAGAAGAACTGGGAACCCGCCTGTTCGAACGGTTGGGGAAACGTCTGGTCTTAACGGATGAAGGGCGAAAATTCAAAATGTATGCAGATAAAATGGTCGCACTCGCAGAGGAAGCGGCATCTGCTGTTAATGGCTCTGAGGAGCAAGGTGGAACGATCGTGATCGGCGCTCAGGAAAGCCAATGCACCTATCGCCTCCCGCCCATCTTGAGCAAATTCAAGTCGCAATTCCCGCATGTAAAGCTGATCTTTCAACCGGCCAACTCCGATCAGCAAACAAAAGAACGACTGTTGAATGGCCTGCTCGATATTGCTTTCATTATGGATGTCCCCCAGCCCGGAAACGCCGTCACAGTCGAGCCTCTCGTCAAAGAGAGAATGATCATGGTCTGCTCGAGCGATCATAAATTGCTGCGTTTACAGGAGGTGCTCCCCAGTGATCTGGAACAGGAAACCCTTCTGCTGAC
>JARDZO010000330.1 GCA_029240815.1 Brevibacillus sp. | reverse complement strand
GGATAAGCGCTCTTTCCTTACAAAACTGTAATCCCATGTAAGACAAATCAATTTGTCTATTCCCCCAAATCGAATAAGATTCTCCTATTGGGAAAAAGGGGGATCTTACCTAATGGATGCAATGGACATAAATATTTATTACTTCAGGCTGATAAATGACTTGGGAAAGCAGTTCCCTGCGTGGAATCCTGCGTTTTATGTCATCGCAGAGTACATGGTGTATGTTTTGGGGTTGAGCACGCTTTTTTATTGGTTTACTCGAAAGAACGAGAATCGAATGATGGTTGTTTGTGCGAGCGCCACGTTTGTACTCGCTGAATTATTCGGGAAAGTAGCGGGGAGCCTCCACTTCAACCAACAGCCATTTGCAGAGCTGACTAACGTGAACCAACTGGTAGAAAAAGCGGTGAACAATTCATTCCCCAGCGACCATACTATCTTGTTTTTTTCCTTTTGCATGAGCTTCTGGCTTTTCAAAAAGAAAGGTGGGTTTCTCTGGATGCTGCTTGCCATTTGTGTAGGCATTTCCCGCATCTGGGTAGGGGTTCACTATCCTGCGGATGTCATTGTGGGCGCATTAATCAGCATCGGTTCCGCCCTGATCGTATACTTGGTTGTGCCAAGATTGCGCGTGGTTCAAACCATTCTTGCGCTATACGAAAAAGGAGAGCAGGCGTTTTTGCCCTCAAAAACGAAGTCCAGGGATTTGTGACCTGTAACCACCATATAAAGTAAGACAAGAGCGCCCCTTGTTCACGGAAAGCAGGAATCCGTGGCAAAGAGGGTGCTTTTTGCCCAATAGCGCATGGTGGGAACGAGAGAAGAATGAACATCAGTGCTATGGAGGAGGAGAACACGGCATGGCAAAAACAAACCAATGGGATGCGGACTGGGAGATTTCAGAGGAACTGGTTCAGCGCTTGATTTACAGTCAGTTCCCCGAATTGTCCTCCAAGCGGATCAAATTAGTAGGCAACGGGTGGGACAACACCGTGTATCTGGTTGGAGACGAATATATTTTTCGGTTTCCACGCAGAAACGTTGCGATTGATTTGATCAAAATGGAAGGAAGGCTCTTGCCGAGGCTCGCGGACTTTATGACGATTCCTTATCCCCGACCGCTCTTTTACGGTCAGGGGAACGATGAGTACCCGATGCCATTTCTGGGGTACTCCTATGTATCTGGGGAGTTTCCTCTGGGTGTAGCTGATGAACAACGTGCAGCTTCGGCAACTGCACTCGCTCACTTCTTGAAGAAGCTGCATTCCTTTCCGCCGCAGTTGGCCCATGAGTGTGGAGCACCCCATGATCACCGGAATCTCAGGGACGTAACCGGGAGAAAAGAAAAAATGCAGAAGTTCTTCGCCGACCTCAGCGATCACATGCAGGAGCAAGAGCGGCTTGCGTTGGCGGTATATTTGGATGAGGTGCAAACAGATCCCGTAAAACAGCGGGATGTATTTCTTCATGGGGATCTTCACTTTAAGAATATGTTGGTGGATGAGCAAGGGAAAGTGTCCGGTATTATTGATTGGGGTGATATGAATGTGGGTCACCCTGCCTGTGATTTGAGTGTCGCCTATAGCTTTTTGCCTCCACAGGCACGTCCGCAATTTTTCGAGGCATATGGGGAAGTGGATGAGGAGACGAAGCGGTTGGCTCGCATGATCGCCATTTACATTCCGATGTTGATCTGGATGCAAGCGATTACTGATCAGGATGAAAAAGTCGCAGAAGAAGCCAGGACAACTATTAGGCGGGCACTGGCAGATGAAGAGCGGTTCTGATTGATGCCAGGAAATAGCAGGGCTATTCCGATCTACTAACGGAATGGCTCTGTCTTCAAAGATGGGCTTTACATTCAATTGGAAATCCATTATAGTTGTATGTACAAACAAATATCGCCATCCTGATTAAGAAACGAGGCTGCTACGATGTTGGAGATCTATTTGAAAGAATGCTTATACTTCACTGCAAACCGGCTGAGTAGAGTGATTACCAAAATGGCCGATGAAGAGTTTGCGGTAAGTGGCTTGTCGCCGACGTATGCGTTTTTAATGATGGCGGTGTATGAAAAGGAAGGAATCTCGCAGAAAGAGCTGGGGGAAATTCTGCATTTGCAACCGTCCACTGTGACTCGTTTTATTGAGAAGCTCATCGGGAAAGGGCTGATCTACAGCCGTGTCGAGGGCAGATTATCGCTCATCTATTCAACGGAAAAAGGGAAAGCGTTGGAGGGTGTCATAAACGAATGCTGGAATCACTTGCGTAGTCGATACGCTGCGATCTTGGGGGCAAAAGAAGGAGATGAATTATCGCTTTACCTCGATCAAGTCAGTAATCGATTAGAAAATATAGAATGATGCTGTTCTATATTTTTACGATAACATTTGCTTGTACATACAAATTTATAAACGGACGTTTTCTTCATTTTTATTTTGGCACTCAGCCATTTCAATAAACGATAGCAAGCTTTGTGAGGAGGTGATGGAGTAAAAACACGTTCCGTGCATCGTCCCATAGGGATAAAAAATGAGGGTACAAGGAGGATTCAAATGAACCATGAAACGGGCAAGGTGAAGCCAATCTTGATTCTTGGTGGTACAGGTAAGACGGGTCGCCGTGTGGCGGAGCGGCTCGTGAAGCAGGGCATGCCCATACGAATCGGCTCTCGCTATGGGGAACCTCCCTTCGACTGGGAAAATCGAGCCACTTGGGAGCCTGTGCTCCAAGACGTAAAGGCCGTGTATATCACGTATTATCCCGATTTGGCGATGTCTGGGGCTGCCGAAGCGATTGGTGCGTTTTCTAAGTTGGCCGTCGAGAATGGTGTCAATAGACTGGTTTTGTTGTCCGGGCGAGGTGAGGAAGAAGCGCAGCGCAGTGAGCAAGAACTGAGGAACTCGGGCGCTGACTGGACGATTCTGAGGGCAAGCTGGTTCTGCCAAAATTTCAGCGAAAACTTTCTGCTCGGTCAAGTACAAAGCGGTACGGTTGCTCTCCCGACTGTAGATGTGGCAGAACCATTTGTCGACGCCGATGACATCGCGGATGTTGCGGCAGCAGCTCTGATGGAGAACGGGCATGTCGGCGAGCTCTACGAACTGACCGGTCCGCGTGCGATCACCTTCGCGGAAGCAACGGAGGAAATCGCCAAGGCAAGTGGCAGGGCCGTTCGCTACGCGCCTCTTTCTGCAGAGCAGTTTACCTCCATGCTGGTGCAGCATCATACGCCGGTGGAAATTACGGAGCTATTGACGGATCTGTTCACCAAGGTCCTGGACGGTCGAAACTCCCACCTGACAGACGGAGTTCAACGCGCATTGGGTCGGGCACCCAAGGATTTTTCAGAATACGCAAGGGACACTGCTGCTACTGGGATATGGAGTGAGCTGAAATGATGGATCGTTTGCTTGTTAGTCTCACCTTTGTTTCGGCACTGGGAACCGGGTTGATAGCGGGACTGTTCTTTGCTTTTACCGCATTCGTGATGACCGCGCTCAGTCGGCTTCCATCAGAGCAAGGCATTGCGGCCATGCAGTCCATCAACATTGCGGCGCTTAATCCGTTGTTTGGTACGGTTTTCATGGGAACAGCGTTGACGAGTCTTGGTTTGACGATCCTCTCTTTTTTCAAGTGGGGTGAAGGGGGCGCGGGTTACCTGCTTTTGGGTGGTTTGCTTTATGTAGTAGGCTCTTTTTTGGTGACGATCCTGTTTAACGTACCGCTGAACGATGTGCTGGCAACCGTAGATCCAAACAGTACCGAAGGAGCAGAAATATGGACACGTTACATCACCAGTTGGACGGCGTGGAACCACGTCCGAACCGCAGCGTCTCTTGCTGCGTTGGCATCGTTCATCCTCGCGCTTCGATAGCAGGAATGGCCATTTTTAAATATGATGTCAGGTTTCCTTACATCAAATGTTGAGGAGTGCGGTTTGGCGTGCTACTATAGGAGAAAACAACGGAGACGTCGTCCGCATCCTATTACGACAGGAGATGTTTAGAACATGATCAGCTTGACGAGAACCTCTGCCGATCACCCTGACTTCGGCCGTTTAGTCGAATTGCTCGACAAAGATCTCTGGAATCGATACCCGGATACCCAACAATCCTTTGTGGCGTTTAACGTCATCAAATTGGATGCAAAGGTCGTTGTTGCTTACGTAGACAACAGTCCGGTAGGGTGCGGCTGTTTTCGAGAAACAGAAGAAGAGGGCGTCGTGGAAATGAAACGAATGTACGTCACCGATAACGCGCGTGGAAAGGGAATCGCCAAGAAGATTCTCGGAGAGCTGGAAGAATGGGCAGTGGAAATCGGGAAAAAGCGAGCGATCCTGGAGACAGGGACCAATCAGCCAGAAGCGGTATCGTTATACGATAAACTGGGCTATGAAGTCATTGATCGATACGAGCCTTATGTAGATAGCGAAAAGAGTATTTGCATGGGCAAAGTGCTAATTAATTAATAGAGGGACGCATCTCCATGAAAACTGCCGGACACGCTGGCAGTTTTTTTTATGGCAAGGTGCCAACCAGTCGTACCCTTACTTTGCAAGCGGGTGACTGTTTTTTCACGTAAGGACTGCTGCGTCTGTTTTCGGATTGGCAGTCATAATCCGGCAAGGTGAGAAGTAACTAAAAGAGAGGACAACACATCGGATTAAAGGAAGGGATCGGTACATGCATGCGAGCCTGTACGACTATCTGTTGCTGACATTGACGGGACTCTTTAGTGCACCGCATTGCATCGGCATGTGCGGAGGGATCATGTCGGCCTGGACTCTCCAATCGCAATCTTCTATGCTGCAAACGGTCATGGCGTACAATCTGGGCAGGATCGTGACGTATATGGGCGTAGGGGCATTTATGGGATTGATCGGTTCGTTTGTGGATGCAGCGGGAACGATCGTCGGATTTCAGGGAATAGCCAATGTGTTGGGCGGGCTATTGATCCTGTTATGGGTCTTCAAAAAGGTCGCACTGCCAATCAGTCGATGGTCTGTCCTGCAGGTACCTTTCGCACAGAGGTGGCTGGAACAGCAAAAATCCCGCCCCGGCGTGCTGCCGATTTTCTTTAGCGGGTTGCTGCTGGGCTTTCTGCCATGCGGCTTGACTTATACGATGCATATGAAAGCAGCCGCCTCCGGTAGCATGCTGGAGGGTGTCCTCACACTCGCCTTTTTTGGGATCGGGACATTGCCAGCGCTGTTTTTTATCGGGGTGTTTTCCGTTGTCTTATCCAGAACGCTTCGTTCTAGAATCTTGATGTTCGCCAATATGCTCGCCATTTATATCGGGGTGGTCTCCATTATGCGGGGGCTAGTGATCAATGGCTGGGTCCCTCATGTGAATCCATGGCTCTGGTAGCCATCAGGGCTCCGCGATAAAGGGGTAAGACACCGTCGATGATCTCCCTTCCGCTTCGAACGTAATATC
>JARDZO010000079.1 GCA_029240815.1 Brevibacillus sp. | reverse complement strand
TTCGTCTGATCGTTTTTTTTAGATTGATTGGAATTTATACCAACGTAGCGGAGGCGAGGAGAAGCAGGTTTCCGATCTGCGCTCCAGCCTACACCCTGCAAAGAAGTATAGACTGTCCGCTCCACAACGATTCACAGGGAAGCGGTAAAGTAAGTAGCCGCTCCGCAGGAATACAGAGGTACCGCTTCTGGATCCTGTGAATTCGTTGTTCCGCTCAGTTGGGTTCCGGAGTCGCTCCGCCTGGAAACCTGCTTCTCCTGCGAGCTGCTGTGGTTTCTAGTTACCAGGTATTACGAGGTTTAAGGGAGAAAAAGCTTATTCAGTCTTCGAAGGGCGTTGGTGAAACAAGAGAAGAACGAGGTCAACCAATATGTTTAAACGTATCATAAAAGCTGCGGGATAGAGAGAACCAAGCTTTCGGTCTTCGTAGGCATTGTCCCATGTAGGATTGTTTTCATAGAAACTCCGTGGAAAGCTCCCGATAAAAGGAAAGTGGAAGAGTCAATGCTAGCCGAGGAAAAAGAGGAAAAAAGCGAAGGCGTTTGGGACACAGCACAAGCGGAGTGGAAAAAGCGGAACACGCCTGAGCGTCCACCTCTGAGAAGCACCCGCGAGCCGGCTACTTTGGACGCCGTTCCGCTTTTGGAAAGGAGCTGGACAGTCCATCATCCAAGCAGTGTCCCTATCGCTGTAGTGTTTTCTCCTTTTTCCTCCCCTCCACCATAGTTTGATTGACCACCAACCCGACCTTCCGCGTTTTTCTAATTTGTCATCCATCCGTAAATGATTTGTAACGATCTTTTAGCGGCTTCGTCCTATAGTTGTGAATGTAACCAACTACTAGGGGGAAAACGCAATGAACAAAAAATGGATGAAGCCTGTTACATTTCTACTGCTTGCGGGAGTAATCGGAGGTTCCGGTCTCGCAGCTTTCCATACAAAGGTCGCTCAGGCGGAAACAGAAGTGGGCAAACCTTTTGCTGCAGCTGCAGGATTGAAAATGGATAAGAATAATTTTGTCATCGACCAAAAATTGGCAGATGTGAGTGGAGACAAGGTAGCTGATACCGTCTACTTGGTCGGTATCAAGGAAAAACAAGACGACATTTTCGCTTCCAACATGAACATCGTTGTTCAGGATGGGAAAACGAAGGCATACAGCAAAACAGAATTGGGCGATCTGGGCGGTTATGAAGGGACTCTGGCACTCGTTGACTTCACAGGTGATCATGTAGCAGACGCCTTTGTAAAAACCGCGACTGGCGGCAGTGGAGGCATCTACAGCCACGTTATTGCGACATTCGCTGACAAGCAATCCAAAGTTATTTTTGGCGAAAAAGAAAACGAAGGAATCAAATACGAAGGAGCTTTCGTGGATGGCTTCAAAGTGGAAGGGAAAGGGAAGCATCTCGACAAACCGCTCACTTTTGACGTCAGTACGAACAAGGATCTGTATGTAGCAGCCAAACTGTACGATCAAGCCGGAAAGTTGGCAGCAGATGAAGAAGATCTGTCTGTCTATTCCTATCCGTTCGGTGCTTTGACTCCGATCGACATGGATGGCAACGGAACGTTTGAACTGGCGGGTGAACAACGGGTTGTAGGCATCAATAACACCGACACGGTTTCCCGAATCAATTCTGTATGGGGCTATGGGGCAGACGGAAAATGGAATCCGTGGGAAGTCGAGTACACGACCTTCTTGATCAAGCATCCAGGTGAAGCGTTTCAGACCCAAATCGGGAAATAAAGCATGGAAAATGAACCCTCGCTCTGGTAAGAATGGAGCGGGGGTTTCACGTTTCAGCAGCGTTCTACAGCCATCTTCCGACTCATATACTTCATGGGTGCGACCAACCCAAAGGAGGACGAGCGGATGGAAGAGCATCTGGCCCGTTATTACGAACTAAAGGAAACGCAGAAGCAGGTGGAGGAAGAATTGAATGATTTGCGGAACAAACTAGTGGAGAGCTGCCAAAACACGGACAGTCTCGAGGAAGGGGCTTACAAACTGACGATTTCCTATCAAGAGCGGCGGGAGTACAACGATGATCGGCTGTACAACGCGTTGCCAGATCCCACTCTCTGGCGTCTGATGTCGAGAGCGGATACCGGGAAAATCACCAGTTTGCTAAAACTGAATGTCATTCATGAGCGTTTGCTGGCAGGTACATACGAGACGAAAAAAGTGCCAGTGGTAAGAGTCCAGAAGAGATGATTGAGAAGTGTCCTTCCATCGGGGAGGGCACTTCTTTTATGGAGCAGACTCGAACAAAAAGAAAACCTGTTAGACCACGGTCAACAGGTTTTGGTTCTACAGATAGGAATTTAAATTTCCTATCCAGTACAAGTGCAACTAAAGGCTTCGCCAAAAGCTAGGCGTAGCCAAGTTTTCTAGACTATCCCATATGCTTTTTGTACATCCACAACTGACCGCTCTTGATGACGCGAGCCATTTGACCAACGAGAGATACTTTCCCCATGCTGGCAAAGCCTTCTTTTTTTCCGAGGGAACCGAGGAAGCCTTTGTGCTTGAGAGCTGGCAGGGAGGCTGGATAGTCCTCGCCTTTAATATCCTTCTTCAGCATCATGGCAATTTGTTCGCCTTGTATCTCAGCCGTCTGAGCGCTCGGTGCGATAATGGTGCTCGCACAGTCACCCACGACGTAGACGTTCGGATGGGATGGGATTTGATGATACTGATTCAATTTGGCGCGTCCAATGTTGTCTGTCTCGATCGGTAGTGCGCGCACAATCCGGTTCGCTTGAATACCGGCCGTCCATACGATCACGTCGCTCTCCACGGGCTGGTTGTGGTTATACACAACACCAGGCTCGATACCGGTCACACAAGCCATGGAGACGAGCTGTACTTCATGCTCGATGAACCATTGTGAAGCATACTCCTGCAGTTTTTTCGGGAATGGGCTAAGAATACTTTGCCCGCGGTCTACAATGCGTACGTTCAGGTCTGGGCGGCTCTCACGCAACTCAGCAGCCATTTCTACGCCACTCAGTCCTCCACCCACAACGGTAACTGTACCGTACGGATTCACATTATTAATGGCCGAATAAGTGCTGCGGGTCGCTCCCATGGATTGAATGGAGCAAGTATACTGCTCAGCACCAGGGATATCGTGGTAACGGTCCTCACAGCCCAAGCCAATTACGAGCCAGTCGTAGGAAATGGTGTCCCCATTGGAAAAATTTACTACCTGCTCGTCCATATCCAATCCGGAAATTTCCCCGTATTTGATCGTCAGGCGAGGATCGTTGGGAAAAGTGACTCGCAAGTGAGATTCCGGTGTTGTCCCTGCAGCCAGAGCATAGTACTCTGTTTTCAAGCCGTGAAACGGCATCCGGTCTACGAGGGTAATAAACACGTCGTCTGGTAATTCAGGGGACAGGACTCGCTCAATAATACGAAGACCCCCGTATCCTCCACCAAGGATCACAAGTCGTTTCATAGAAGGTCTAGTCCTTTCTTCTGTCCGTTTTATACAGCACCCATTCTATTTTTAGTCTCTTTCGCCAAAAATGCAAGCAGAATCTTTTTCCCGTTTTCTCCGCTGGATTTTTACAGCAGACGAGGTACAATAAAGGACGTGACGATGTCGAAATTATCGGTAGGTGAAGATAGATGAAGCCTTTAGTAGAATTTTGCGCGAGCAACGTTTCTTCCTATACCCAATCCGTCGTAGATGCGCTGGAAAACGATCGGGAGCTGGACGTCGATGTTCTGGAGTATGGCTGTTTGGGTTATTGCGGCGAATGCTATATGCAGCCGTTTGCGTTGGTCAACGGCAATCTGGTGCAAGCCGAGACCGCCGAAGAGCTGTTAACGAAAATCAAGAACAAGCTGCGTGAGGAAGACGATATGATGAATATGGACTTTCCTCTGTAGAGCAGCTTCTCCTTACTATGTTCAACCCGCTCTGTTCAAAAACATGGTAATGTCATAATGGAACGCTCTACCTGCTCTTACCATTACGGATTGTTCAAATAGAAAGAAGCTGATGCCGCTTTTCGTCGGGGCACCAGCTTCTTTTATTTTTTCGTAGAGAAAAGGAATTAGTGTTCTTTCACGACATTGTAGAAGGTGTCGCGTTCCAGTGCACGTCTGCCAGCACCTTTGATCAGCCAAACCAGTTCGTCGACGGTCAAAGCTTGTTGAGTGAGAGCACCGGCAGCATGGCTGATGCGCTCTTCAATGAGTGTGCCGTGTACGTCGGACATCCCCATGGTCAGGGACAGCTGGGTCAATTGGGTACCAATATTAATGAAATACGCCTTGATGTGTGGGAAGTTATCCAGCATCAGACGGCTGATCGCCATTGTTTTCAGGTCGTCGATCGCGGAGTTGCGGCGCTTGATACCTGCACTAGCTTTGATTGGTTGGACGGCGAGTGGAATAAAGACCAGGAATCCGTTGGTTTCATCCTGCAGCTCGCGCAGACGCATCATGTGGATCACGCGCTCTTCCAAAGTCTCGATCGAACCGTACAGCATGGTGGAGTGCGTTTTCAGCCCCAATTGGTGAGCGGTACGGTGTACTTGCAGGTACATGTCTGTGCTTGCTTTCTCCGGGCTCATTTTCATCCGATAGCGCTCTGTCAAGATTTCAGCACCACCGCCTGTCAAGCTTTCCAGACCAGCGTTCATCAGTTCTTTCAACACGCCTTCGATGGACAGACCGGAGATACGGGAGAAGAACTCGATTTCAGCTCCGGTATACGATTTGATCGTTACGTCTGGATACGCCTTTTTCAGCGTGCGCAGCGTGTCGACGTAATACTCGAAAGGCATGTGCTGATTGTGTCCGCCTACGACGTGGAACTCGCGAATGCCAGGATGGAAGCGAGTTTCTACGTAATGCAGCAACTCTTCGGTGCTCATGGTGTAAGCGCCATCTTCATCCTTGTCACGGCGGAAGCCACAGAATTTGCAATGCGCTTCACAGACGTTTGTCGGGTTGATGTACATGTTTTGCATAAAATACACATTGTTGCCATTCTTCCGTTGATTGACGAGATTAGCGAGCTGTCCGATCGTCAACAGATCGTGGGAGTTGAATAGAGTAACACCGTCTTCCAAAGTGAGGCGTTCGCCGTGCTGTACCTTTTCTGCGATACCGGAGAGCGATTTGTCTTGGATGGCAATGGTTTCAAGCGCCATACCAAACACTTCCTTTCTTCCATATAAGTGTATTTTTTTGTGAGGTTCGTCCAGTTTTACCCGATCGTGTACGTTCATGGGGTTGGAGCGGTCTCTGATGTGTGAAGATGATCCCCCTGCGTCTTCGGTGGGGCATCGGCTGCATTTCGATCGCGATAGGAGTAAAAAATGATTCCGAAACTATCGACGAGAACATGCAAAAATCGGGCAACAAGGCACCTATATTATAAACCTCTTGGATGGAGGGAACAATATCATAAGTTCACCAACTCTCGACTGTAAAAATATAACAATTATCGGCAAAATATTGCGCCGTAGTGGGGGAATGTGGGAAATTTTGTTTGCGAAATCCTAGGTAATCTTGTAAAATATAGGTAGTTGAGCCTTATCTACTATTAGGAGGAGCTTCAAATGCGGGACGTTTTACTCGAAAAAATCGAACTCCTTCGACAGCGTATGGTAAATATGGGGTTAGAGTTTGGGTTAGATCATCCAGAAGTCCTAGAATATAGTATACAAATTGATCAACTACACAACGAACTGAACCAAATAGATCATAGTCTGTCTAAGGTAGGAAACAGCAAGAAACCATATCGATTTTATCTACTTGAAAACCAAGCCTATTTCGCATAAGAAGGGGAAACCCTTCTTTTCTTCATTTTGATTACAAGTATTCTGCAGAATGGGCTTACGAAGTGCAGGGGAACCTTGTGAGAGAGCACCATTGTTTTGTATACTGGAGGTAACAATAAAAAGAAGTAGCCTGTAAAGGAGGAAAGAAGCATGATTACAATGACAGAGCAAGCCAGTCTGAAGGTAAAGGAAATGCTGGCAGCAGAAGATAAACCCAATCTGTTCCTGCGGGTCGGAGTCAGACCAGGAGGTTGCAGTGGCTTCACCTACGGAATGGGCTGGGATCAGGATATGAAAGAAGGCGACGAGGTCTTCGAGCAGCATGGTGTCAAAATTGTTGTCGATAAAGACAGTTATCTATACATTAAAGGTACCGAAATTGACTTCAAGGAATCCATGATGGGCGGAGGCTTTTCCATCGAGAATCCGAATGCGGTTGCTTCCTGTGGCTGCGGATCGTCGTTCAAAACGGCGCTGGCAGCGGGTAAAGCAGAGAAGTGTGACGACTAATAGACAGTTTTGACCAAAAAGCAGACCTCTGTGGCTCACGAATCGAGCCATGGAGGTTTTTTATTTGGAAGTGAGTGATTTTCCAATCTTTGTATCGATCCATTGCCTTTCCACGTATTTACAATCGGTGGGACGAATACGCGGCAGGGAGTGGAAACGTGTGGCTTTAGAGACACAGAGACAAAGCGGTCTTCAATGGCTGTTGATCGGTTCCGTAGGGATCGGTATTTTAGGTGATTACTTGTTCTATGGCAAGGCATTTGGCATCTCCTATCCGTTGTTTGTGATCGGGCTGTACGCCTTGTTCTTTTGGCAAGCCAAGCAACGAATCCATCTGACTTTTTCGCGGGATCAGGTCTTCGCATGGTCGCTGACAATGCCGATTTTTCTTCTCGCGCTGACCTTTTTTCTTTATGACAATGCGTTTTTCCAGCTGCTGAATTTTGTGATCGTCCCGTTTCTCCTGGTCGCACAAACGATGCTGCTGACCAAAAGGCATCAACAGAGCTGGTTTTCTTTCGGATTCTTGGGGGAGATGATCGAGACGGTGCTACTGTACACCGTGAAGTACACGAGCATCCCTTTTGTGTTGCTTCGTGAATGGATAAAGAATCGAGTGGATCGCACCAAATACGGAGTAGCGATGAAGGTGCTGACCGGTATCGGAATCTCGCTGCCTATTCTTTTAATAGTGCTGTCCCTGCTCTCACAGGCAGATGGTGTATTCGGGCATTTTCTCGCGGAAATACCGCGCATGCTGTTTGACTGGAATTCGGCAGAGGCACTCTTTCGCCTGTTCCTGATCGGGTTGGTTGCTCTCGTGACCTTTGGCTATATGTACTCGATTTTGGGACCAAGACAGCAAGGGACGGCAGTTCCGGTACCTGTTCTGCCGGATGAGAAAAAGATCGCTTGGGACGGCATTATCCTGGTAACCATCCTGACGATCATCAACGTGGTGTATGTGGCCTTTACAATCATTCAGATTTCGTATTTGTTCGGTGGAGCCCAGGCTGTCTTGCCGGATGATATGACATACGCGGAGTACGCAAAAAAAGGGTTTAATGAGCTAGTTACAGTGACGATCATCAATTTTATCCTGCTGGTGAGCTTCATGTTTCTCGCGTCACGGGCACAGAAGCTGATCTACAAAATCGTTCAGGTCATGCTCAGCTTGTTGACTGTCTGTACGAGCTTTATGCTGTTTTCCGCTTACTTCCGCTTGTCTCTGTACGAGGAGGCGTACGGATATACCCATACGCGGTTTTTGGCGCACGCCTTTATGATCTTTTTGTTTGTGCTGTTCGTGATCGCTTTCCTGAAAATCTGGAGAAATGGCTTTTCCCTGATGAAGGTTTACGGGGTGGCGGGGATCGTCGCGTATGTGGTCTTGAATTACATCAATGTGGATGCGTTGATTGCGAAAAACAACATTCAGCGCTATCACGATACAGGACGAATTGACATGGAGTATTTAGCGGAGCTGTCCTATGATGCGATTCCGGTCATCCTGACGTTAAAGGATGATAAAGCGGTGGCTGGAACACTCGTGTACATGATTCAGGAGAAGGCGGAAGATCTGCGGGAAGAGAGGAGCTGGCAGTCGTTTAATGTAGCTAGATACGTAGCGAAAAGCTATATGGAGTGAGAGGGAAGCGGAGACGCGGTTAGTGGCGTCCTCGCTTTTTTAGTGTAGAAAGACAGGTGAAGCGGCGAAAAAGGAAATAAAGGGCCCTCGTCGTTGCAAAAATGCAACTTCGAGGGCTAACTTCTATAGAAAAGAACAGATTAGCGGCGTGCTGCTGGCTTGATCTCAGCAGGAATCGGGCAGACGTAGGATTGCCCATCCAATCGTTCTTTCAGCTCGGCTTTGGCTTCGTCGATCACTTCAGGGCGTAGCAGTACGTCGATTGCAGTAGCGGCCATGACCTTACCGGCGTGCAGCATCCCTTTTTGACCGATGGACATTCCGCCTTGGGAAACGGCCTGCCAGGAGTGCAGCTGCGTGCCCATCGCAAAGCAAGTCGTCGAGCATTGAACCGTTGGTATGATCCAGCTGACATCGCCGACATCGGTAGAACCGGACATCAGACGCGGGGTTTGCATGTGAGGAAGGAGGAAATTCGACAGCTCCTGTTCTTTCAGTTGATTCAACAAGTCTTTAGAGCCCGGACCTTTTAGCTTGGCCAGCATCTGCAGTTCGCTGTTCTTGTCTGCATCTGGAATGGTCAGGCGAATTTGACGGGCGAATTCTTTTTCCGCGTCATCAAATTGAGGGACTCCGAGCTCACGGAAGTTTTCATGCATGATACGCTCCAGGGCTTGGTTCGGGATGAGGTTGGAGCACGCTTTGTCAAAAATGATCTCGACTTCCGTCTCTGTCATCATGGCAGCCCCGCGCGCGATTTTGCAGACGCGTTGGTAGATCTCTTCTACCTGTTGGGTTTTCGGAGCGCGGATCAAATACAAGACATCTGCTTCAGCCTGCACGACATTGGGAGAAAATCCGCCCGTATTGGTGATGGCATAATGCATGCGTGCTTCCGGAATGACGTGCTCACGCAAATAGTTGACGCCGACATTCATCAGTTCGACCGCATCCAGCGCACTCCGTCCGAGATGGGGTGCTGCGGCAGCGTGGGCAGCTTTGCCTTTGAACTTGAAGTACACCTGATAATTCGCCAGGCTGCTGATCGACATGATCGCATTGAAATTTTGCGGGTGCCAGCAGATGGCAAAGTCTACGTCGTCGAACAGGCCTTCGCGTGCCATGAAGGCTTTGCCGGATCCGCCTTCTTCAGCCGGGCAGCCGTAGTAGCGGACAGTCCCTTTGATCTGGTTTTCTTCCATATAATGGCGGATGGCGACGGCAGCAGCCAGAGATCCAGTCCCCAGTAAGTTGTGACCACAACCGTGTCCGTTGCCGCCAGCTTGGACAGGCTGATGAACGGGATTTCCACGTTCTTGGCTCAGACCAGAGAGGGCGTCGAATTCCCCGAGGATGGCGACGACCGGTCCGCCGCTGCCGTAGGTTCCGACAAAGGCTGTTTTGATGCCCGCGAGATCTTTCTCTACCGTAAAGCCCTCTTGTTCGAGTGTCTCGCAAAGTAGTTCGGCAGAGCGAAACTCCTCAAAGCGAGTCTCGGCAAATTCCCAGATGCGATCACTCACATGTGTAAAGAGTTCTCTTTTTTGTTCAATGATTTCTGCAATTCTGTCGCGATTTAGCATATCGAACACCTCGCTATCACATTTTTTTGCTCGTGAGCCCTAGCGAAAATCAGATGCTGGGAGTCACTGCTTGTGGTGGTTCGTGTCTGGTCGTGGATCCTGTGCGCAGCGTCATGCCTACCAAGAATGGGATCGCGGTCGCGATGATCAACAACCAGAAAGCTGCATCATAAGAGCCATTAAACTGTTGAATCATAAAGCCCATGGCAGTCGGTGCGATGACACCAGCAATTTGCCCCCCGAGATAAATCAGGCCGGAAGCAGCTCCCACAGAAGACGGAGATATGTACTTGAGCGGCATGGTCAGTGTGGTCGTGACGGCAGCAGCAAGACCGATGTTGGCAACTGCCTGATACGTGACAACGAGCGCAACGGTAGGAGCTTGTGACAACAGATAAAGCGATATGATGCCAATAAGGGAGCCGATTACGATCAAATGCTTTTCACGTCCGACCATTCGCTTGTCCAGCATCCAGCCTGTGCACAAGACGGTAAAAAAAGACAATATCGCTGGGATGGAAGCGAGTGCACCCATGGATACCATGTCGAGATGGCGTACTTTGACCATGTAGGAAGGCATCCAGGACATCATGCCCCAGGTCACCATGGAAATACCGAAATAGATGGCCATCAGTTTCCATAGCATCGAAATTTTCAACAGATCTTTGAGCGGGAGCTTTTCAGCCGAGCTTTTGGCTCTGACTGTTTGAGAGCCAGTGGGATGCAAAAATTTGGCGTATAGTAGAGCGAGAAACAATCCGAGGACCCCGAGGACGACAAACATGGCTTGCCATCCGAAGTGCTTGGACAGGCTAGCGGCGACCAGAGTAGCCAGCACGGCACCGATAGTCGTAGCTGAGGTCAAAATGGATTTGGCACGAGCGCGCTCATGTTGGGGAAAGCTTTCAGCGACGGCTACTGAACTGGCAGAAGGATAGCTGCCTTCACCGATCCCAAACAAGAAACGGATGACAATCAGGGAGAGGAACGACCAAGCGGTACCCGTGAGAATGGTAAATAAGGACCAGCAGATAACGGAAATCAGGATGACTTTGCGTGAGCCGTATTTGTCAGCCAGACTGCCCCCGATCGGCTGCATGATTGCATAGCTGAGGAAAAAGCTGCTAAGAATAAGCCCGACCTGTGTTTCAGAAAGGCCAAACTCTTGAGAGATCGGAATGACGGCCACGTTGATCGCGACTTTGTCAAAGTAGTTGATGATCCATCCCAGACAGAGAAGTCCCAGGACCAGGTATTTGTGTTTGCTGTTTTCAGCAGGTGTGACGTTCATCGAGATCCCCCTTGGTAGCGTTTTCAATGTTTTTTGCCAAAAGCGAGAAGACGAGAGCTCAAAGCACGGAATATAAATGATCACCACCCTAGTGTGCATGTGTAAACGTATTTTTAGACACATTTAAGACGTTTTCTAAAAATACTTTAAAACATTGTATTCTGTATTTCAAGTCTTTTAAAAATATTTTCAAAGAGGAGCCAAATCTCCTATAATAAGCTAGTGAGTGAAAGGAGGGATTTCTATGATCCGTTTGGGTGCGATCATCGCCCAGCACTCTCTCAAAGAATTGGCGTCGGTGCCTGCGCGCGTCTCGGATAACTGTGAGGTCGTGCTATTGCCCTATCATCGATTGCACGAAACTCCCGATCTGTACCGGCAAAACGAACAGCTGGTTGATGGCTTTGTCTTGACCGAGCTGGCTTATTACTATTTGACCGACCAATGGGGTAGCTTCTCGGTACCGACCTACACCTTCCAGATCAGTGAGCAGGAGTTTTACAAAAAATTGTTTCAGCTCAGCATGAATCATCGGGATCTCGACTTTTCCCGTGTCTATATTGATTTTCTCACCATGCGCAACAACTTCTTTGGGATAAAGGAGATCATTCAAGCAGATTCCTTGCCCTACACGGTTTCTCCATTCGGCATTACCGACAAGATTCATGAGGAAGTGCTGAACGAACACATTCAACTGTGGCAGGAAGGCAAAATCGATCTGTCATTGACGCGGATGAGTAATATCGTGCAAGATCTGACGGCGCAAGGGATTCCCCACATGTACTTGTTTCCTTCGCCTGACTCGATCGTTCAGCAGTTTGAGCACATCATCAGCGAACTGGCTGCCATCAAGCTTGCGGAGAGTCGGATTGCTATCGGGCACGTCACCATGGGAAGCGTGGAAACGGCCAAAGAGAGCTTGAACGAATGGGAGCTGCGGCAGATGCTTCTGCACAAATCTTTACTGGAGTTCAGCACGGAGCAGAAGGTACCGTTTATTATCCAGAAGTCTAACAACAGCTTTGAAATCATTAGCTCGTTTAAAGACTTGAAGACATTGACGGACAACCTCACGCAATGCTTGCTGTTGACCTATTTGGAGAAGACGTTACCCTTCCCTGTCCATATCGGGTGGGGTGTAGGGAACAGCATGTACAAGGCGAGGATCAATGCCCAATCCGCCAACAGTATGTCTTTTGCCAGCAAGACGATGGGAACCTTTGTGGTGACAGACAGTGATCAGATCATCGGGCCATTGGGAGAAGAAAGCTGTCTGAGTTATCGCAATCAGGTTAATGAATTTGTACAGCGGAAGAGTGAAGAGACCGACCTGTCCACCTTGCAGCTACAGAAGATCATGGCCGTGCTCGCTAAGACTGAACGCAACGAGCTGACCGCTGAAGAGCTCGCCTACCATCTGGGTATTACGGTTCGCAGCGCCAATCGCATGCTGAATCAGCTCGAGGAAAAAGGAGTAGCCCGAATTCTGTACAAGAAACAGGAGAAATTGCGGGGAAGGCCAAAGAAAATCTATCAGATTCAGTTGACGAGCGAGGAATAAAGAGGTGCGGTAAGGGAACATCGACGTTAGCTAATTCGTCACCATTCAGTCACGATTCAGTCACAGACTCCCAGATTTTGGACAACAATCTTTCAGTAAAATGGAAGTGTAGAACAAGAAGAAAGAAGGGGTCATCATGACGAAGAAGTGGGGATTGCTAGTTTCAGCAGTTGCTTTTTCTGCAATGCTGTTGACTGCATGTGGTGGCGAAAGCAAAGATCAGGCTGCAAGTGGTACCCAAACTGCGCAGGCTCCAGCTGCGACTACAGGTACAGCGATCAATATTGAGGCGAGCAACTGGAAATTCAATCAAGATACATTTGAAGTAAAAGCAGGGGAAGAGTTCACTGTTAACTTCAAGTCGGCTGAAGGCTTCCATGGCATCGGCATCGAAGGAATGGATTTTGAGCTCCAAAAAGAAGGCAGCAAAACACTGAAAATCGATAAGGCTGGCGAATACACGATTTTCTGTAGCGTAATTTGTGGTCCAGACCACGGTAAAATGGTTGCCAAACTCGTTGTGAAATAGGTTTGACGAAGAGTTGAAGAATAGAAGAGCACGACCACCCAAACACTTTGGCCTGCAATGCGGGTCAGGGTGTTTTTCCATTCTGCCGCAGGACATACTACAGTGGTACCATCCTAAAAGCAGCAGGAGGAGATTCTAAATGGCAAAGCATAACAACAAGGACAAGCGACCAACAGAGGCTTCAGCAGGTTCTCGGAGTACGCCTCCCAATACAGGGGAAAACACGGGACACAATTTGCGGCAGGGCAAATAAGAAGTTGGCGTAGCAAAAAAAAAAAGCGTGGCAGCGAGAACAGAAGAAAACGTTCCTGCATGCCACGCTTTATTTATATGATTTTACGCCCGTTTGTTACGCATCGCGAATACCAGAATGGGCCCGTCACTATTTCCCTTTACGTAATCGCGGTATCTCTCCGTCTCCATTCCGTAGAGCGCCAGCTTGCCTTCTGAATCGTAGTGTACGCCCCAGCCGAACTTTTTCGGCAGCATGGATGCCCGCATGCACGGATGACTTTTCTGAAACAGCTCTGCGCGTATTCTGTCCCCATGTTGTTCTACCTGCTCTACTGGAATTTCCTTATGGCGAATGTGCACTTCGTAAATGAGATCTTCCAAAGTGTAACGGTAGGGGGAGGTTGACAGCAGTTCATATTGGATCATGTGAATGGAAGGTTTTGCGTTCTTTTTGGTGGTAGGTACCACGCTTACCATTACCGGACAATCCTGAGCCACTTGCACGAAAGTATCGAGGATGGCATTCACTGCATCTCACCCGCTTTTTGGAATAACTGCTTTTGAACTTAAGCTTAGCGGATTTTGGATCATGGGGCAAATTTTCTTCGGATCGCGAAATACATATTTTGCCTCTTTCTGGAGAAAGGTAAAGAGGGAATGTTTTCATGATACCTCCAATGGCTCCGCACATGGCAGGGCCGAGTTCTAAGCGAAGGAGAGGGTTGCCCTGGATAAAAATCGTTATTACATCACGTTGCAGAGTGGAACGACTGTTGCGGAGATCCGCGACGAAAAAGGCTCTTCCACGTACGATTTTGAGATTGAAGCAACAGATGTAGAAGTAGGGATGCTGCGCGACTTACTGAACAATTGCGTGCATGGAGACTTCATGATGTGGATGCATGGTCATACGCTATGGTCTGACATGCCTGATCGGGACAATGATGAGTACGATGACAACCTGCGTTCGATTTACCAGATCATTTATCGGCACGGCACTTCCAAAACGAAGCAAGACTTGGAGCAAATGGGATTAGTGAAGACTTTGGGACTGGATCGGGAAGAATTGCGCCCTTTTAAGTAAGTGATTTTTTACACATTTTTCCACAATTCCTCAACAATCGTGCCACATTCAGTGGACACACTTTGAAAGGAAAGCGGACAGCCACCCCCTATGAAAAGAGCGCTGACCGTTTTCCTCTCACGCAAGGGATATCGTGCAGACAGGAAAAGGAGTGAACAGCATGAGGCAATGGAAAAAAGGAATGATGGCGACTGCAATGTTTATGGGCTTGGCGATTCCAGCAGGCGTTCAGGCTGCAGGGAATCCGGTCCCAGTAGAGAACACGGTAGCGCATGACCATGGAGATCACAGAAATGGTCAGGTTAAAATGCGGTATGCTATGCATACGAGTGCTCACCATCGAATGTATATGACCCTCTTGGCTGAAAAGTACACACCGAATCAGGTGGGCGAATGGCAGTCAGTGCTCAAAGAGCGGGAAAAACTGATCGAACAGCTGCGTGCTGTACGAGAAACCGTCAGTGAAGAAAAAAGTCAGATGAGAGCGAAGCTGAGGGAACAGGTGAAAAGCGGAGCCATCACCAACGAACAAATGGAGCAGCAATACAAGGAGTGGAAGGAAAAAAATCGCGGCGGTCAGGATCAGGCAGGGGAGAACGAGGACAGAAAGGCGCGAATGGAGAAATTCAAGCAGACGCATGAAGAGTTCGACGCTGCGATCGCTTCTGGTGATGCTGCCAAGATCAAAACCGTCCTGCCCAAACTCCTCGAGCAAATGAAGGCAAAGAATGAACGGCTGTCCAAAAAGCTGGCCGAGAAGAAAAAATAATCAGGTTGAAAAAGGACGTGTCATTTGTACGCGTCCTTTTGTGCGTTCAGCATGCTGGAAGTCCATTCTCGGACGCTAACTGTCTGTTCTACGCGGCACTGTGGACACCAGCCCGTATGCAGACATTGATGTTGCGCCCGATCAGGAAAGCCGTTATCCATTTTCGCATCATCAATCTCCCGATACGGACTGTAGTCCCCGTAATAATCGTACAACCGCCCCCCGTCCTCCAAGCGATTCCCACAGCGAGAGCAAGCTTGCTCCAAGGAAACCAAACCATTGCAAACCGGGCAAAGATGGTCCATGAAATCCTCCTAGAAGAGACGTTCTGGGTGTCAGTTCTACTGTGCGCTGGAAGAAGGGGGAGTATACAGAGAGAGTTGAACAGGGATGACCCCAGCGCAAGTGCCCCTACTAACCTGGAGCGTTTTCTCCTTTTTCCGCCCCTCCGCAACAGCATCGAACGACAGCAACAAAAAAAGCGCGAAGAATATCCTCCGCGCTTTCAACACCGCAAATACGTTAAGATTTAAAATTATCCATACTAGAAGAATGCCCAGGCTGCAGCTTCGCATCAGGGTTGAAGTAACCAACCGCATTGTTCACAGCAGTAGGTGCTTCCCCAAAGCCGACAGCGATCAGCTTCACCTTGCCTGGGTACGTCGCGATGTCGCCTGCAGCGAAGATACCCGGGATGTTCGACTCCATTTTGCTGTTCACCACGATAGAGCCCTTCTCCAGCTCCAACCCCCAGTTTTTGATTGGGCCAAGCGAAGAAATAAAACCAAAATTCACGATCACTGCATCCACTTCCAGATCATACTCTTCCTTGGTGGTGCAGTTGGAAAGGGTGAGACGTTCAATTTTTTCGGTACCATGCAAGGCAGCAACCTCAAAAGGGGTGGTGACCTTGACTTTTGACGACATCAGCATTTCGACACTGTGTTCATGGGCGCGGAATTTATCTCTACGATGGATGAGGTGGACTTCTTTTGCGATCGGTTCGAGCATCAGGGACCAGTCTAGGGCAGAATCGCCCCCGCCGATGACGGCAACGCGTTGGCCCTTGAAAGAATTCAGGTCAGTAACAAAATAGTGCAGATTGGATTTTTCGTATTTGACGGCATCTGGATGTTCCAGCCTGCGGGGTTCAAAAGCACCTACACCCGCCGTAATAATCACGGCCTTGGAGAAATGAGTACCTTTGTCTGTCGTGATTTCAAACACCTCGTCCGCTTTTTTCACGACGTTTTCCACTTTTTCCTCAAGGCATACAGATTGTTGGAAACGTGAAATCTGATCTTTCAGATTATTGATCAGGTCTTGAGCCAAAACCTTGGGAAATCCGGCTACATCGTATATGTATTTTTCCGGATAAAGAGCAGACAATTGCCCGCCAAGCTGGGGCATGCTCTCAATAATCTTTACACTCGCCTGACGCATGCCACCGTAAAATGCGGTAAACAAGCCGGCAGGGCCGCCTCCAATGATTGTGATGTCGTAGATTTGCTCGTCCTTTTGCAGAAAATTCAATCCAAAGCACCTCCGAAATAATCTGAACCGAACACACCCATCATTATACCGTAAACTTCCAATTGAAAAAAAGCAGAGAAAATTCTGTCGGATAGGCAAAAAAACCTTGCAAATCAGATCGGCACTGGATAATATGATGGTGACTGTAAAGAAATTGCCACATTTTCTTCTAGCTTTGTGCATTTTTTCACAGGTTGGAATTGTTTCTCCTATCAGAGCAATCAATCCGAGACGACACGCATTCGGGTTTGGGGCATCTTATTTTGTACCACGTGAAATTTCGCACAAACTTCCTTTACAATTATCCTGATGAATGGAGGGGATATCATGAGCACACCCAAAATCCTCATCCTAGGCGCCGGCTACGGAGGCCTGCTCACCACGTTGCAACTGCAGAAAAAGCTCAATTATAACGAAGCAGAAGTGACCCTGATCAACAAGCATAATTACCACTACATCACGACCTGGCTCCATGAGCCCGCGGCGGGAACGGCGTCTGCCGACCATGCGCGCGTAGATCTGGACCGGATCATTAACAAGGATAAAGTGAATTTTGTCAAAGGGACGGTGCTGTCCATCCAGTCTGAGGAGCAAACGGTCACATTGGAGGGCGGAGAGGTACTCTCTTATGATTACCTCGTGATCGGTCTGGGCAGCGAGCCGGAAACTTTCGGCATCGAAGGGTTAAAGGAGCACGCGTTCAGCATTCGCAGCATCAATGCGGTGCGCAATATTCGCGAGCATATTCAGTACATGTTCTCGAAGTTCAAAAACGAACCGGATCGCACGGACTACGTCACGTTCGTGGTCGGTGGTGCAGGTTTTACCGGTATCGAGTTCTGCGGAGAGCTGGGCGACCGTCTGCCTGAGCTGTGTGAGGAATTCGACGTCGATCCGAGCCAGGTGAAAGTATACTGCATCGAAGCGGCTCCGACGGCTTTGCCAGGCTTTGATCCAGAATTGGTCAACTACGCGATGGACGTACTGGGCAAGAAGGGGATTGAGTTCAAGATCGCGACTCCGATCAAGCAATGCACTCCCGATGGCGTCTTGTTGGCAAACGGAGAAGAGATCAAGTCCAAGACGGTGATCTGGGCAGCGGGTGTACGCGGCAACAGCATCGTAGAAAAGGCAGGCTTCGAAGTCATGCGCGGTCGCGTCAAGGTAGACGAATACCTTCGTGCACCAGGCCATGAGAACGTCTTTGTGGTCGGGGATTGCGCTCTGATCTTTAATGAGGAAGGTCGTCCGTACCCACCGACGGCTCAAATAGCGGTACAAGAAGGCGAAACACTCGGCGAAAACCTCGCTGCTATGATTCGCGGAGAACTCACCCAAAAGTTTACGCCACATCTCCAAGGTACACTCGCTTCCCTCGGCAAAGGGGAAGGCATCGGTCAGGTCGGATCGAAAAAGCTGTTCGGCAGCACAGCAGCGATGATGAAAAAGGCGAGCGATCTGCGTTATTTGTATAAAATCGGTGGCGTCGGTCTTGCCCTGAAGAAAGTAAAGCTGTAAGCAATGCGCCACGCAAGTATTCAGGTCAGAGGGTTGATGACCCGTGAAGAAATGGACCGCTACAATGCCATGATGGAAGTGGGAGCCTATCTGGAAGAGCAGGGGCGTCACGACCTGGCCTGGCATGTACAGCATGAAGTGGATATTCTGATCCTACCTGCCATCGACCGTCTCAAGGAAAAAGGACGGGAGCGGGATCGGGAAAATCTCCGGTACATGATTGATAACGGACTATTGGATGACGATGACGAGTAACTTTTGGCCCCCCGGTGAATAAGCCGGGGGGTTGGTGATTATGCCGGGGGTTCCAAATTTGGTGGTATACTCAAAGCACAGCATGGGACAAGAAGGGAAGCGATACGTGTGCGAGAAGGGAAAGTATGGCTGGGCGCCTGCGGAATCGTCATCCGCGGGGAAGAGGCGCTCGTGGTCAAAAAAGCGTACAGCGGGTTGAAAGGACAGTGGTCGTTTCCAGCGGGCTTTGTCCAAGAGGGTGAAACGGTGGATGAAGCAGCGATTCGGGAAGTACTGGAGGAAACGGGAGTGGAAGCCGTGGTGCGCCAGGTAGCAGGCATCCGCTCTGGCGTCATCCGGGAATCCATCAGCGACAACATGGTCGTCTTTTGGATGGATTACGTCAAGGGTGAACCAAGGCCCCAGGAGGGAGAAATCGCAGAGACGCGTTTTATGCCGATCCATGAATTGCTGACGGATCCGTTGTCCTCCACCTATTTGAAGATTATCCTGCCTGGCTATACAGAACGGGAACGCGGCATGCCTGGCCAAACGTACGACATCGATCCCGTCTTTCAATACACCTCCTATAAGATCTTTAAGTAATTGTGAGAAAGAAGTAGCTAGACCGTGATGTTTCCGCTTACATCGCGGTTTTTTCTGTTTTTTCAGATAAATACTGAATTGTGCAAAAGGTGCTTCTTCTGATAAAGTAAGACACATCAAAATTATCAGAAAATACATGCAATTATTTCCACCGCATGTAAGATAGGAAAGGGGAGCTCACCATGAGATCAAAACAAGAACAATGCCCGTACTGTGAAGGACAAGGGTATTTCCAACTGCTCCTGGGCGGGACGGAGAACTGTCCAAACTGTGAGGGATCTGGAACCCATCATCAACAAGAACCAGTCACAGCTACTAACAAATAATCATGAAAGCTTGCAAAAGCCGACTGCGTGAACAGCGCATCGGCTTTTTCGTCTGATATTGACCTGTCTGGCTGATTTAGGCTACACTAAAATACGAATATAGCCATCTTTTTCATCATCTACGGTGGTGAGTGGGTAGGCAGGAGGGCGTACGTCGATGAGCTTGCTTCAATTTGTGGTATCCATCGTTCTTTTTACCGTGCTGGGATTTGGCATCGGATTTATTTTAAACATGATTTTGAAAACGACCTGGCTACCGGTGGTAATCGCGATCGGTGTGCTGGTGGGTGCATTGGTCTATCAAAAAATTGTTCCTGGTATTTGGGACGCGCTCATTCTCGGCTGCGGAATGGCAGGTACAGTAGCTAGCGGCTGGACGATTCACACGTTGCGCAAAAAAGGATATCGGATGTTTTAAGCTTGTACAAAGGATGTTTCCCATGGGAGTTA
>JARDZO010000329.1 GCA_029240815.1 Brevibacillus sp. | reverse complement strand
CAACTAAACAGAAAAGCCACCGCCCGCCGTTTCCCAGCAAGCAGTGGCTTTCCTTTTACAATCGCGTTTACAACTCGTCGTCAAATCCGCCGAAGTCAAAGTCCATACCGCCGTCTTCGGCTTCTTCTCCGCCCATTTCGTCGGATGCGACTTCCTCATCGCCGAACATCATTTCGTTCAGTAGCATCCCGCCGAGGAAGCCTGCTGCCATACCGCCAATCATTCCGCCCATGCCGCCTCCGCGGTGCGAATGGTGACCGTACTGTCCTTGACGGTATGCGGCCATCGATACGTACGGGATGGCGCTTGGGTTGTTTGCATACTCGCGGATCGTCTCCAGCAGAAAACGGGAAAGCTCCTCTTCCTGCCCTGCTTCGAGCAGTCCCTGCGGAATAACGATCTCTGCTTTATATTCTACCTCTCTCCTCAGGAAACCCGTAGCCAGATCCAGCTCAACCAGCAGCTTGAGCTCTCCTGGCGCGGCGAAGAAGATGACTTCCAGCTCCTTCAGCGGAATTCCCAGATTCGTAGCTGGGAAAAAGGAAAACTCCTGACCGTACGGCGTCAGCTTGCCGGAATCCGATTTTTGTCTCATGTCTAGACGATCCAGAGCATTCAGGACACGTTCCACTGCTACAGGTGGAAGCACCTGAATGTAGTCCATATCCGTCGGGTCCAGAGCCATCTCTACGTCCAGTTTGGTATGCAGGTAATATTGAATGGACGGTGTGGACATGGCCAAACCTTCTGGCAATTCAAAAGCAAAGGGAATTTCCAACACAGATGGCTTTGGCTGTACCGTGAAGTTGCTTCTGACCGGGAACAGTTGCACCGGCTTCGTGACTTCTTGTCCCTTCACGTACGCCTTCATCATGAAAATGGCACTTAAATCGGAAATTCGTTGTTCGACATTGCCGCCCTCGATACGCACGACACCTGTCATTGTTTCACCGAGGCGGTACCCGGAACGATCCAATTGCAGGTCAACCTTGGCTGCGCCTACACCTAATTTCGCCATCAGCTTTTTCAGCATAAAGCCTCTCCTCCTCCGCTTATAAGCAATTACTTATATATCTAGTGTATCAGAAGAAGCATCGGTTGCGCGAGTAGCCAATGCATGTCCGAGCAATCGAACCAGACGTCCGGCAAATTCTCCTGTTGTGTCTCGCAATGCGGAAAACTCCGTCACTTCCATGCCCTTGACCCTGCGATCCCGCAGGACTGCAGCCAGCAAACGCTCAGCCTCTGTCAGAGACAAGCCGGTTTCACTCGGGGAGTACGCGGCAGCCATCGCTTCTTCATCCATAACATCTACGTCGAAATGGACGAGCAGTTTCGCATCTGCCGGAATTTTCTCCATAACCGACTTGACGCATTGCTCCAACTCGCTTGTCTGTAACTGAGCCAGCGTAATCACATCCACGCCATAGTTCTCACCCGGTTGCTGCTGGCACCCCAGAACATGGATCCGCTCGGCTGTCCATCCTGTATCTGCTGCCCACATCCCATTGTCCTGCAGCAGGAACCAGAGTCCCATACCGGCAGCCCCTACACAGCGAGTCGCGGTTGGCTGCATGGCATCAAAGTGACCGTCAATCACCAGCAAGTACGCCTGTTCTCCGTACAACGCCTGGTGCGCGGCCGCCGTCCCTACGATCAGGCTGCAATCCCCCCCGAGCATGAGCGTGAAATCATCGCCACCCAGCCAGTCACGCGCCTCTTCCCGCAGCAAATCCCACAACATCCGAGGTGCGGGCCAATTGCGAACAGGCGGAATATTGTGCCGTGGCAAATCATCCGGAAGCCCCAGATTTCCTACGTCCCGCACATCCAGCCCCACCTGTTGAAAATGTCCGATCAAACCGGCCTTTCGTAAAGCATCGGGAGCGAGCTCCGTCCCCGAGACGTACGCCCCTGCAAAATGAGGTATGCCAACCACGTTTACTTTTATCGCCAATCCCTCCTGAATTCACCTGTGAGCCTGTCCTCAGTATATCACAGCCCAGAATCCAGATATTGGATCAGTTCACTTACGGATGGGCGCAACCAGCGATCGGGTAAAGCCGCTTTTTCCCCCTGAATCAGTTGACAGGCTAACGCATTCGGATGGATATCCGCACTCAAAAAATAGATTTGGTGAGCAGGTGAAGGGAGGGCCTCCATCGTCTCCACGCATTTGCGGACATAAGCCTGCAGCGCCTCCCGATAAGCAGGAGCAGTCAAAGCCGTACCGCTCCACACCTCAATTCCTGTCAGTGCCTTCGCATGGGCGGCATCGAGACTCTTGGAGAGCGAGCAAACGACGAACAGCAGCTGCTCCGGCGCCAGTTGATACCGTTTTTGATACTGCTTGGCAAAGCGAGCGATCGTCGCATTCCAGGAGTGAGTGTCGTAGCTGCCCAGGTCGGGGATGCATTTGAGCACCGCTACGACTTTCCCGTCCTTTTTGGCAAAAAGTAACCCTTCCATGGCCAAAAACTCATAGCCTGATAGCCTCTGCGCGAGAAAATTCCCCACTTTTTCATGCATGACACGAGAGATGCGCTGTGAGGATTTCCGTTTTAGCTTTTGCCTCACACGCACTTCTTCCTCATTCAAATAGACTTGCGTCAACAAGGCAAACAACTGCTTTTCCGTACAGGGCTCACCTTGTTGTTGTCCTCCCTGACTGTCACGTTTGGCTACAAGAGACTCCAGCTGTCTATAGGCGTCCGCCACGCTTTGCTCCCATCGCTCTTCCTTCACTCCACCCATCGTTGTCCTCCCTTATATGGTGTCGGGTGTATGATCCGCCACGACCAGCACATCCATGTGTCGAACTTCCCGCAGTAGCCGTAATATCACGGATCCTTCCCGAATTTCCTTCCATCTCGTTCTGGCCGATTGTCCAATGACGGCCTGGGTTGTTTGTCTTTCATTCATCTGATGAACCAGTTCGGTAAATACCTTGCGCCTGCTCGCCGCCTTCCCTTGTTCAAAAATGCCTCCGAGCCGCTCTGTCAGCTTTTTCAGCTTTTCCAGCTGTTGCTGTTCCTCGACAGTCAATAGCTGGTGGTCTTGCACGTACGCGACATACCAACGTGCCTTGAGCCTATAGGCGATACGAAAGCCTCGGCGGATCAGCCTTTCACTGTCAGCACGCAAATTGACGCAGACAAAGATTACTTCCTGCTGACGCCACGGCCCCCGCAGCGTTCGTCGCTCCCAAGCCTCCAGCCGTTCATCTACGTCATCTGCCACTTCCCGCAAGGCAAGCTCGCGCAAGGCGATCAGATTCCCGGTTTTAAAAAAGTGGTTTAGCGACTGCTCTACCTTTTCCATAGCGTAAATGTTTCCCTCACGCATCCGTTGCCGAAGTGCTTTAGGGGAAATATCGATCAGCTCTACCTCGTCTGCCTGATGCAGGATGTGATCTGGCACTGTTTCCCGCACGCGAATACCTGTGATCTGCTCGACACTGTCGTTGAGACTCTCCAAGTGTTGAATATTCATCGTGGAAATCACAGAAATACCTGCAGCCAAAATCTTCTCTACATCCAAATAGCGCTTTTCGTAGACGCTGCCCGGCACATTGGAATGGGCCAGTTCATCGACCAGCACCAGCTCTGGATTACGGCGAATGATTTCATCCGTATCCATCTCCTCGAGGATCACGTTTTTGTACGGAATGCGTTTGCGCGCAATAACAGGGAGATCGCCTGCCTGCTCGATCGTTTCCTTGCGGCCATGTGTCTCCAGCAGCCCTACGACCACGTCAATCCCGTTTTTCGCCAGCTCGTTTCCTTCACGGAGCATCGTGTAGGTTTTGCCGACTCCCGGGGCCGCTCCCACGTATACTTTCAGCGTGCCACGCCGGATTTTCCCGATCTCCTGCTGTACCTCTTCCTCGGACAAGCGACGGTACAGATTCGGCTGCGGGACGCTTCTTTTCGTCGGCAACACTCGCTCACCGTCTCGCTCGGATCGGTCCGCCACGATCAAAATATCGATATTCTTCGTCTTTCGCAGGATCTTGTGGACGACTGATCCGTGCCAAATTTCTTCCCAGCGGGTTCGCTTGGACTGCCCCATCACGATACGGGTAACGTTGTTATCCATGGCGTAGGCGACCAGTTCGTTCGCCACGTCCATATCCCGGTACAAGGGACGTTCTTCAGAGACTCCCCCTACCTTGTCGACCAGCTTGCCGATCGATCGTCGAAAGGTCGCTTCTTCTTTTGTCAGCTTTTTCGTCGGGGACCGAAAACAGACGACCAAGAGCTCTCCGCCGAGCCGCTTGGCTACCTGCTGGCCTCTTCTGACCAGAATCGACCCGTTCCAATTATATTGGGCGGACACGAGCACACGTTCCGTCGCGCCCGATGCTCCGACCATGCCGTGTTTTTCCCGGTAGTCCTCCAGATCCTCGTTGACACCATTGGCGACAAAGCGCAGTGCCAGCTCACGCAATACCTGCAGATTGTCTCGCCGGAACAATGGGTTTGGCGTTTGAGACACCTCAATGTTGCCTTCCGCAAGTCGCTTCAGCATGGATTCGGGGGTCACGTCCAAGAGCTTCACCTCGTCCGCCAAGGCTAGCGTATCCTCTGGCACACATTGCTCAATCCGCACTTCAGCCTTGGTCAAACGCTCCGCGAGCTCTTTCATGCCAGCCAGCTCGTAAATGTTGATGGTGGCAATGACGCTGATATTGTGACCCAGCAAGTACAGCACGTCATCCAAACGAGTAGGTCGAGGAGCCTCTGTGCGATTCCGATGAGCCAACCCATCGACGAGTACGACCTCTGGATCGCGATCTACGATTGCTGCTACGTCCAGGTCATCTCTCCCTTCTCCCTGCGCGTTCCAGCAAATCGCTGGTATTTTCTCCAGCCCCTCGAGCTGCTCGGCCAGTTTCGGACGAGTGGCGATCCCGAGGATGCCAATCACCACACCGATCCCCTTTTTCTTCAAGCTCTGTCCTTCCATCAGCAAATGATAGGTTTTTCCGGAACCACTCACTGCCCCGAGGATGATTTTCAGCCGCCCTCGATGCATTTTGGAAATGGACTGCAAGATTTCTTCAGGGGACTTTCTCCGAAACTGCTCTCCCATGCTCCCGCTCTCCTTTGTTCCGTTACTTCAGTTGATCCAACGCCAGATTCAGCTTCAAGACGTTTACCCGTGGTTCCCCAAATACATCCAGGCTTCTGCCTTCCGTATGCTCCTCAATCAGCGCCCGCAGTTTGGCGGGGTCCAGATTACGTACCTTGGCAATCCGCTCTACCTGTACATTCGCTGCCTGTGGAGAAATGTGCGGGTCGAGACCCGAACCGGAGTTGGTCAACAGATCGGCTGGAATATCCTCCTGTTTGACACCCGGGTTCGCTTCCAAAAAGGCAGCCAAATCCTTTTGCGTACGTTCGATGAGCGCAGGATTGGACGGCGCATAGTTGTTGGAACCAGAACCAGCC
>JARDZO010000002.1 GCA_029240815.1 Brevibacillus sp. | reverse complement strand
GAAGCACCTGAGAATCGTCCGTCGGTGACGAGTGCTACTTCCTTACCCAGTCCCATACCTACGATTTGCGAGGTAGGCGCCAGCATTTCCGGCATACCCGGGCCACCTTTTGGTCCTTCGTAGCGGATGACTACGACATGACCTGATTTGATTTTGCCAGAGGCGATACCTTCCAGAGCTTCTTCCTGAGAGTCGAAGCAGATCGCTGGTCCTTCATGGCGTTTGATAGAAGGATCGACACCGCCGGTTTTGATGATGGAGCCTTTCTCTGCCAGGTTACCGAACAAGACAGACAGACCACCGGCTTCACTGTACGGATTGTCGAGACGACGGATGACTTGTTCGTTTTTGATCTCGGCGTTGGCGATGTTTTCTGCCAGCGTTTGACCCGTAACGGTGATGCGGTCTGGGTGAATCGCACCTGGTTTTTTAGCGATTTCATTCAATACGGCAGAAACGCCGCCTGCTTCATGGCAGTCCTCGATATGGTAGTCAGAGGATGGAGCCAATTTGCAAATATGCGGAACGCGCTTCGCAACTTCGTTGATGCGCTCGATTGGATACTCGAAACCAGCTTCTTGTGCGATTGCCAGTGTGTGCAGAACGGTATTGGTAGAACCGCCCATCGCCATATCCAGTGCAAAAGCGTCGTCGATAGCTTCCAGTGTAACGATGTCGCGAGGTTTGATGTCGCGCTCGATCAGTTGCTTCAGTTTTTCTGCAGAGGATTTTACCAGTTCTTTGCGCTCTGGAGAGACTGCGAGAACAGTACCGTTTCCTGGGAGAGCGAGACCGATTGCTTCCAAAAGGCAGTTCATGGAGTTCGCAGTGAACATACCGGAACAGGAACCGCATGTCGGACAGCCGTATTGCTCCAGCTCTTCCAATTGTGCATCGTTGATCAGGCCTGCTTGATGCGCGCCGACCCCTTCAAAAACAGAAGACAAGGAGATGGAACGACCGTCGCTGGTTTTGCCAGCTTTCATCGGGCCACCCGTTACGAATACGGTTGGAATGTTGACACGCAATGCACCCATGATCATACCAGGCGTGATTTTATCACAGTTCGGGATACAGATCATACCGTCGAACCAGTGAGCGGCAACTACGGTTTCCAAGCTGTCCGCGATAATCTCACGGCTCGGGAGGGAGTAGCGCATCCCGATGTGGCCCATCGCGATCCCGTCATCAACGCCAATCGTGTTGAATTCAAACGGAACCATGCCCGCCGCACGAACAGCTTCTTTTACGATTTTTCCGAATTCTTGCAAATGCACGTGACCCGGAATGATGTCAATGTAGGAGTTACAGATGGCGATAAACGGTTTATCGAAATCCTCGTCTTTCACGCCTGCTGCGCGCAGCAAGCTGCGGTGTGGCGCACGGTCAAATCCTTTTTTGATCATATCACTGCGTTGTCTAGCCAATTGAAAAATCTCCCTTCCATATAGATGATACCTGTCTTTGGTTTTGAACTATCTTATCACTATTTTATTAATAGAAACAACCGTAAAAGTCTGAACATTTGTTCAGAGTTGCTCGCGGGCAACATCGCTCACGCCAGTGATAAGCACGGGTGAAATAGAATTATAGGCTTATTTGGGCTACAATAGAGGAATCGATAATTTTTTTGCTGGAGTGAACAGAATGATAGAAGAGCTAAAAAATATTTGTGAGGAAGGCAGCGAGGAAGAGCAGCAAATACTGGCGCTGGCTCTTCAGTCCATCCGCCAAAGACGAGAGCGAAAGAGTGCTTTTTTGTCCGGCTTTCTCGGATTGCAGGGTGAGTTTGTTGACGAGCGAACCTATCGATTCGAGATTCCCCTTACTGTGTTCATGCACAATTCTGGTGGTGCTGTTCACGGCGGTATTTTGGCTACCTTAATCGACTCTGTGATGGGCTCACTCATCAATCGTTCCCTGCCGCCGGAAGAATATGCCGTGACAACCGAGTTGAAGATCAATTACTTGCGCCCGGGAAAAGGAGAAAAGCTGCGTGCAGAGGCGACTTTCCTCCACCGTGGACAAACACTGGTCGTCATGGAAGGCAGTGTCTACGATGATCGAAACAAACGGATTGCCCATGGAACCGGGACATTCATCGTTTTGAAACGATCATAATGAAAAAACCTCTGCGCACATGGTCCGTGGCAAGAGGTTTTTCGATGTTTGCAGGCAGATTACCTGATCGAGACGAGCCCGCTGTATTGAGAGATGTACGACAGCACTTTGGATGAAAGGGGTACGATGAACTCCATGTTTTCCTTTTCGACGATCCCGGAACGGGATACGACACGGGCCCACTTCACCACTAACTTGTAGTAATCGGAACCAAAGGTCGAGTGGATCGTTTCGCTCTGATAGCGAAAGGATACAGGGGCCGTATCCAGCTTGACCGGGATCATGCTGACAATGTCATGCAAGAACAGGTGGTACGTCAAATGGGGTTTGAAGAATACCAGCTCCTTGCTTGTGACAGAGCAACCGAGACTACTGTTCATCTGAGAAAATTTGAGTTCGCCTTCCAGATTCTTTAGACGAATAAAGTCGCTGTTCATTTTGCTTTCCCCTCCTGTCATAAGGTCAGATCGGGTGTCTCTCTATCATAGTAAGGGTATAGACTAGAGTGCAAGTGAAATCAATGGAACTATAGAGAAAAGAAGGAGATGGAATCCATGCTGGAGATTGCCAAGGAGGCAGCGAGTGTAGCAGGGGCGTACCTTCAGGAGCGTTTCCTGGAGCAGCTCGTGCCAGATGAAGAACTGCACAACGACGTGAAATTGCCGGAAGACAAGGAGAGCGAGCGCCGTATCATTGAGGTGATCCATCGTCATTTCCCGAACCATACCATTTTTTCCGAAGAAGTAGGGATGGTATCCCGTGATGAGGAGTATTTGTGGATTGTCGATCCCCTCGACGGAACGAATAATTACTTCATCGGGTTTCCGTACTTTTCGATCTCGATCGCCTTGCAGCACAAGGGAGAGCTGGTACTTGGAGTGGTGTACAATCCAGTCGCAGGACAAATGTTCTGGGCCGAAAAAGGAAAAGGGGCATACCTGAACGGAAAGCGTTTGGCGGTCAATGAGCGGACAGACCTGACCCGAGCGGTCGGTACTTATATCCGGGGAAGAAATACAGTGACAAAAGAGCAGGAGCTGGATTTCACCAGACCGTTTATGATCCATACCAAGCGTTTGCTGCGTAACGTGGCTCCGGCTCTCGATTGGTGTCTTCTGGCGAATGGCTGGTTGGACTACGTCGTCATGCAGCGCTCTGGGATTATGGATGTCGCTGCAGGTATCGTGATTGCCCAGGAAGCAGGGGCTGTGATCACGGACTGGCAGGGTAATCCCTATCGCCACGAGCCGTTTCATCAGGAAGGCTTTCGTTCCTTGCTCGCTAGCAATGGGCATTTGCATGAGACCGTTCGCGGCTTGATCGAGGAATAGTGTAACTCCTGTTGATTGTAAGCTCCGGCAGCAGCAATCGCTTTGCTGGACTGTCGGTTTTTTTGTTCAAGATTCTGGAAACCATTAATTCCCTTATGCGTATAAATTGATAGTCTGTATGATGGGAAGTTGAGGTGGAGAGAATGGCACGTTTGGAATATCGGTGGCTAGACGAAAAAAACGGCTACCCGGTCCTTTTTTATTACGACCGAATTGATCAAGATGAAGTCTCCCTGCGATTTGCTTGTGATTATCTCGTAAAAGGGCACGTCGTCTATGAAAAGACGTCCTGCGCCGTTGAGGCTGGATGCTACGTCATATACGTCAAGCGCTCCACAGATGAACAGGCAGTAGACTACAACCACACCGCTTCTACGCGATGGGGCAACATCCAGCTCGAGCTGCGGGAGTACAAGGAAGGGACCATGACGTACCCACTTGTGCATACGTACTACTTCAAGGATGATGATGAAGCCTTGTTGTACCTGCAAAGCGATTATTTGGTTCTCGATGGGCGCGAGTGGGAGAAGACTTCGGCTGAAGTCGATGAAGACAGGCGCGTGTACGTGTATTACGCGCGGCCAACTTTGTAGGGGGAAGAGAAATGGCACTAACCAAGACGGCCAAGATGGTCGGGCTGTTCGTGGCTGCCACATTGACGGTCACCGGTTGTTCGTCAGACTACGATGACGATTGCTATGATCAGGACAATGATGGATATTGTGATGATGGCGGCGGCGGATCCGGGGGGAGTTCATCCACCTATTATTCAAATGGAAGCAAAAAGTACAAGAGCAGTTCCTCTGGTGTGAGCACAGGCTCTTCCGGTTTTACGAGTGGGTCAAAGGGCGGTATCGGAAGCTCTGGCTCTAGCTCAGGGTGAGGGAATGACGATGTCTGATGCAAATCAAACAAGTCGGGAACAGCTCTACGGACCCATGCGCGAGGAAGGCGTATTCACCTGGGACAGGATGTACGGGGAAGAGTACGCGCTGGCTGATATCCATCTCATCACGAGGTCGTTTCGTGAAGAGCTGGCTGAGGCTACGAACAAGCTAGGAAGCATTTTTGCAAAAGTGGTACCCGTGCTGCAGCAAGCGGAAGATTCTCTCCTGCGCGAATTGGGTGTACCCGAGCAAGCACTTGCGGCAGTCCGCATCGTCGTCTCACAGTCTTTGCCTACGGTCATTGGTCGCTTCGACTTTGCTCAAACTGCAGAAGGTTTAAAAATGCTCGAATACAATAGCGATACTCCTACAGGAATCGTGGAGGCTTTTTACGTAAACGGACGTGCTTGCCGCTTTTTCGATCGGGAAGATCCGAATGAAAGCATGCATGGACAGATTGGGCCTGCTTTTGGCAAACTGCTTGAGGCGTATCAAAAGCGGGGGTACCCGACGGACCAGATCTGGTTTAGTTCTCTGGACTGGCACGAAGAGGATAAAGGAACTACGCTGTATTTGCTACGCGAGTCAGGTCTAGCTGCCAGGTTCGCAGCGCTGGAGCAGTTACGCGTCTGGAACGATGGCTTGTATGTGCAGGACGGACAGGAGATGCAGCCAGTCGATGTACTCTATCGCTTGCACGCATTGGAAAAGCTCGCAGAAGAACGAGATGAGGACGGTTACCCGACAGGTGCTCATGTGCTCCAGTTGATTGCGGATCGCAAGCTAGCCGTCATCAATCCGCCGAGTGCTTTTTTGACTCAGACAAAAGCACTTCAGGCACTGATCTGGAATTTGCACGAGGAAGAGGAATTCTTTCAGAGCGAAGAACACGAAACCATAGCCAAATACATGCTTCCTACGTATTTCGAGAACCGCTTTCTGGGAGAGACGGACTACGTCACAAAGCCTGTTTTTGGCCGTGAAGGCGGAGGCGTCATCCTGTTTGATGCAGAGGGTGGCGTCGTGGACAAAGATCAGGAGGAATGTTACTGGGAGCAACCGATGATCTACCAAAAGCGGGTAGAGCTACCGAAAATCAAGGTGAATACAGAGGCAGGAGCTTATGACGGACGCCTGCTCTGGGGTTCCTTTTGGATCGGAGCAGAACCATCCGCGATTGTCGCCCGTGTCGGAGGACCCATTACGAA
The DNA here is from genome assembly GCA_029240815.1 of Brevibacillus sp. The sequence continues at coordinate 54,630 of JARDZO010000002.1, read as the reverse complement.
CAACATGTCTTACTACTTGCCAATAGGAATAGCAAGATAGCGGAAGGAGAGAAAAACGACGTGGATTCTCAATTGGGTTATCTGGTAAATTTTTTGTCTTATTTGATTGTGACGATTCCCATTTTGGCGATTGGCATTTTCGTATTTACGTTGACTACACCTTACAAGGAGTTTGAGTTAATTAAAAACGGCTCGCAAACAGACGATCCGAAAAAGATGGCGGCAGCCAAAGCAGCTGCGCACGATTTGGGCGGAAAGATCATCGGACTGGCAATTGTGCTCGCCTCTGCCGTGTATCATTCCGTGAATTTGTGGGATCTCGTTATTTGGGGGATCGTCGGAATGGTCTTTCAGGTCTTGGTATTTTACTTGTTTGAATGGATCACCCCGTTTAAGGTCGTATCTGAAATCCCGAATGGTAACGTTTCGGTCGGGATTTTCGCTTCGAGGCTGAGCATCGCGGCAGGTTTGCTGATGGCTGCACTCATCAGCTACTAAAGACCAGCTATCATAAGGTGCTTGGCTCGAGGAGGAGTCTGCTTGTTTTGGCGTGTGTTGTATGAAATCTTTGTCATCATGCTCGTAATTACTTACGCGATTCTGCTGTCAGCGGATTTTTCCATGCATCCTCTGCTGACAGACGAATTGATGGACCAGGTGGATCTGGGACTCATTACATTTTTGGTAGTGGAATATCTTGTTCGCTTGTGGCGTGCCAAAGACAAGCGGAAATTTATCATCAGCAACTGGTTTGATCTCGTAGCCATGATTCCATTGGATCATTATTTTTATTTGGCCCGCTTCATGAGAATAATGCGGCTGATCCGTATTTTACGAGCATCGCCATTTCTGTGGAGTATTGTTCAATCCGGGTCTATGCGTCGCGTATTTGGTGTCGTTTCGATGATCATGCTGTGGAGCTCCTTGGCGATCTACCTGCTCGAATACGGAGTGAACGACAATATTACCAGCTTTGGCGATGCGCTGTGGTGGTCGGTCGTGACGACGACGACGGTAGGCTATGGAGACATTTCTCCCGTCACACCAGGTGGCCGTATCATGGCGACGATCCTGATGCTTACAGGGATCGGAATGCTCGGAGCGCTGACAGCGAATTTTGCTACCCACTGGACAGAGCTGCATGATAAAAAAACAAGGAATGATCAGGATCGTCTGACGCAAGAATTGACGAAACAGGCCATTCGGCACATCCAGGAAATCGACCAATTGACGGAGACGGAATACCAGACTCTGAAGGAAACGGTAGATTTGCTGTACCGTAGGTCGAGGAAAGAGCAGACGGACAAACAAAAGAACGAAGAAGACCGCTGAGCAAAGGCTTGGCGGTTTTTTTCTTGGTATGTTTGAGCGAAATATCAATTTTTGGTTGACGGAGAAATTGAACCCAATTATAATTCCGAGTAACCGGATAAGATTTATAAAATTAGGTTGGATAGGGGGGCATCTCGTGGGAGACACCGCTGTTCTGGTCATTGCACACGGTTCACCCGATCCTGATTGGCTGGAGCTGGTAGAATCGGCGGTTCTGCAGTGCCGTCTCGACTTGCCCATTCGGGTGGCCTTTCTTGGAGGAGTCGAAGGACGCAGCATCGCAGAGGAGTGGAAGCGACTGGAGGAAGCCGGCGCGAAACAAATTGTAGTCATCCCTTTATTTGTTACCGCAGGGAGCTCGCACGTCGGGGAAATACGCACCATGCTGGGACTGGATCATTGGCAAGGCAAGGATACCGAGATTCCACGTGTAGCCGTGCAGGCGCGAATCCTTTGGTGCTCTCCATTAGAAGATCATCCGGTGGTAGAACAGATTGTAGCTCATCGAGTCCGGGCATTAGTCAGTCATCCTCCGACCGAAGCTCTGCTATTGGTAGGGCACGGGAATGAGCGGGCAGGAGGCCAAGCGAAGTGGGAGAGGTTGTTGCATCGACTGACTCTCCGACTGCAAAACCGATTTGGTTTTTCTGCGGCTGGCTACGGTACCTTGCGTCCAGATACTTTGCGCGAACAAGCCCATTTGTTGGCTGACAGAGGAGAGCTCGTCATCGTACCGCTTTTTGTCAGTCAGGGGTACTTTACTCGCAAGGCAATTCCGCAAAGGCTGGAAGGCTTGACCTACCGTTATGACGGAAGTGCCTACCTCCCTCATTCGTTGATGGCAGAATGGATCAACCAAACGGTTCGAACGGCAATCGTAACTGACCTCTTCACAAAAAGGAGCGTGTATGCAAATGGCAGAGAGAAAACAGTGGAAATGGGCAGATGATCCATCCCTCAACAAGATGGAATTCACCAAGCTGGAGAAAGACGGGTTGGACGTCATTGAAACGATCGTGAACACCTATTCCAAAGAAGGCTTCCAATCGATCGAATCTTCTGATATGGACCGATTCAAATGGGCGGGTGTCTATCAGCAGCGTCCAAAAGATGGTCACTTCATGATGCGTGTTCGTATCCCCGGAGGTATCCTGAACAGCGAACAGGCGCGAGTGTTAGCCAAAATCGCTGAGGATTACGGCCGTGACCTGGTCGATGTGACGACCCGTCAGGCTGTCCAGTTTCACTGGCTCACGGTAGAAGCATTGGCTGACATCTTTGACCGTCTCGCTTCCGCAGGTCTCTCTTCTTTCGAGGCTTGTGGAGACTGCCCGCGGCAAATCATGGGCAATCCGTTGGCAGGAATTGATCCGCATGAAGTGCTGGATACACGCCCGCTTGTGGCTGAGCTAGAGAAATTCTTTTTGATGAATCGGGAGTTTTCCAACCTCCCTCGCAAATACAAAATCTCCATTTCCGCCAATGTTCATAATGCTGCCCATGCGCAAATCAACGACCTGGCTTTCACGCCTGCCAAGAAAACGATCGCAGGCGAGGAAGTGATTGGCTTCCATGTATGGGTAGGGGGCGGCTTATCTGCCAAACCACATCTGGCCAAAAAGCTGGACGTATTTTGCCGCCCAGAAGAGGTCGTCAAAGTAGCGGAAGGGGTCACCACCTTGTTCCGTGACTTTGGCTACCGTCAAAAGCGGACACATGCAAGGCTGAAATTCCTGGTGGCAGACTGGGGTGCTGAGAAATTTAAGGACGAATTGATCCAGCTCGTCGGTGAACTGGAAGCGCAAGGGGAGGACTTGCTGAAAGGTTGGAATGGCGGGTATTTCTACGGCATTCACGAGCAACAGCAGGCTGGTCTCTACTATGCAGGATTGTCTGTACCAGTCGGGCGCATGAATGCCGGCGAGCTGGTCGAGCTGGCACGTCTGGCAGATGAGTACGGAGACGGAACGATCGGTACTTGCAATACGCAAAATGTACTGATCCGGAATATCCCGCAAGAAAAGGTAGCAGCATTCCAGGCAGAGCTACTCATCGTTAACCGCTTCAAGCTGACCCCAAACACATTTGTCGGTTATGCCGTTTCCTGCACAGGCACGGAGTATTGCAACCTGGCCATCGTCGAAACCAAAGAGCGGATGCGTTCACTGGCTCTCTATCTGGATGACACAGTCACGCTCGACACGCCGCTGCGCATTCATATGATCGGCTGCCCGAACTCGTGCGGTCAACGACAAATTGCGGACATCGGCCTTCAGGGGGCATTAGTCAAAACTGCTGGAGGCATGGAGGAGGCATTTGATATCCATGTAGGAGGTACCTTGGAAGAAGCCCAGTTCAACCGCAAGCTAAACGCCCGCATTACTGTCGACAAGCTGGGCCCATTCCTCGCGCAATTAATCACGTTCTATAAAGAGGATCGCAACGAAGGTGAACAGTACTGGCGCTATGTTGAGCGCGTAGGTCTGGAGAAGATCCAGTCACAGGTAGATTCGATCTTGCAAACCGCGTAATCTGCGGATTAAACGTAGCAGAAAAGAGGGATCACCATGGCGGGAGAGCAAACGGAAATCTATCTATACAAACTGGAGGCAGTCCTGGAGGAAGGGCGCTTATTGACCGTAGTCGTCCTGGCCCAATCAGACGAGCGGGCATTTAGCACTGCAGAAAACAATATTCTGCGACATACCGTAGCACCACCTAAGATCAAAGAGCTGAGTCTGGTCGAAAAGAAGCCGATCGGTCGGCAGGGTGCGGGTTACGTCATCGAGACTTCCCATTTCGGATAATACATGGATGCATGACAGAAAAGAGCTGGCAGCGAGGGAGCGATCACGATGAAGACAGGCAGCGTCTTGTTTGTCGGGGCAGGACCAGGGGACCCCAAATTATTGACAATCAGAGGAATGGAGGCTCTGCAACGAGCAGATGTCGTGGTCTATGACCGTCTGGCGAATCCGTTGCTACTGGCACATGCCAAACCGGAAGCGCGGTTGGTGTACTGCGGCAAGGCAGCGGATCGGCACACATTGCCCCAAGACGAGATAAACCTGCTTTTGGTCCGTGAAGCGCAAAAAGGGCAGACTGTAGTGCGGTTAAAAGGGGGTGACCCCAGCATGTTCGGACGAGTCGGGGAAGAGGCGCAAGTGTGCCTCTCCAATGGCATCCCGTTTGAAATCGTGCCGGGTATCACCTCGGGCATGGCTGCGCCGCTCTATGCCGGGATTCCGCTTACGCATCGGGAGTACAATTCATCGGTCGCATTCGTGACAGGTCATCTTTGTGAGAAAAATGCCGGCAAAGAACCGGATTGGTCAGGGCTGGCTTCAGTGGAGACACTGGTGATTTATATGGGCGTCAAAAATCTCCCGCGGATCAAAGACCAATTGTTGCGTCACGGCAAACATCCAGATACACCTGTCGCTCTCGTTCGCTGGGGAACCCTCGGGAAACAGGAAACGGTAGCAGGCAGGCTGGAGACGATCGATCAAACGGTGGCTGAGGCTAGGTTTACGGCACCAGCCATCATCATCATCGGAGAAGTCGTACGCCTGCGAGACTCCCTCGGCTGGTTTGACAACAAGCCGCTTTTCGGCCAGAGAGTAACAGTCGCTTCCAGGCAAACAGGAGAACACTCCCTGGAAAATGTTCTGGAAAGGTTGGGAGCAGAGGTATGGCCTATTCCCCTGACGGAACAATCGCTCTCGAGGCCGGATGCCGCTGGGCAAGGGATTCCTGTCGACTTCTCCACCTATGATTGGCTCGTAATGGATAGCGGGTTACAGGTAACCGCCTTTTTCCGGGAACTGTCGGCCAGGCGCTTCGACCTTCGTCGACTACAGGCCAAAATCGTCGCGTGCGGTCAACAAACGGCCTTCGCGCTAGAGGAGAAAGGGGTGTACCCCGAGCTCGTCCTCGAAGCGGCGATCCCTGCCGCAGCTCTGCAGCAGATTTTGCCATTGAGCAGCGGAGAGCGAGTCTTGCATGTGAGCGGTGGCCAAAGTGCTGTTATTTTGCATGCGCAAGGAAGTGTGACACATACGGTGCAGGCAGGAGGGCTGGAGTGGGATCCATCTCATTCTCTAGCAAAATGGTTCGCTCCAGATTCTTTTGACTGGTTCGCAACCGACGATCCAAACACGCTGTCAGCATTGGCGCAGTTTGCAGGTTCGGGCTGGAGAAGAAAACGCCTCTTGTGTGTCGGCAATGAAACGATAGCGCGCGCAAAAGCACTAGGTTGGAGCGAGGTGATCGAGTGTGCCCAAGCAGAACAGCTCGCGGACGTGCTCGATCAAATGAAAGTCGCAGGAGAAGTGACACCCCTCTATTCGTAATCTTCAGACGGGCATGTGATGGGAGGTGTTCGTTCCCGTGGGATGGAGTTATGTTGCAATCGCCATTGCCTTGTTTTTTGCCATGAATATTGGCGCGAGCGGGACAGCCGCATCGATGGGGGCAGCTTATGGCAGTGGTGCCGTCCCGAACAAGCGAGTCGCCATGGCTCTCGTAGCCGTAGCAGCACTCCTCGGAGCGGTCGTAGGCGGAGGAGAAGTCGTCAAAACCATCAGTGGTGGCATTATCCCCTCTAGTCTGATGGTCGTGGAGACGGTCGTGATTGTTCTCGCTTCTGCTACTCTGACTTTGTTTGGCGCGAACCTGATAGGAGTTCCGCTCTCGACCAGTGAAGTTACGGTCGGTTCCATCGTCGGGGTCGGGCTGGCTTATCAGTCCATCTACCTCATGAATCTGCTTGTGATTGTGAGCTTTTGGTTGCTTGTGCCAGCGGTCGCCTTTTTCGGTGCCTATCTCTTTGGCAAGCTGATCCATCGGGTCAACCATCGCTATTCCGACCTGCAAAAGCCGGGTACGACAGGAGAGCGTTGGTTGCGCTGGCTGTTGGTTGCATGTGGAGTGTATGAAGCCTTTTCAGCAGGAATGAACAATGTAGCGAACGCAGTCGGCCCTTTGGTGGGAGCGGGCTTGATGAGCACCTCATCCGGTATCTGGATGGGGGGAGTGGCGGTAGCTATTGGTTGTCTCTGGATGGGTGGGAAGGTGCTGGAGACAAACGGGAAGAAAATCACGTCCCTCTCTCTTCTTCAGGGCAGTGCCGTGTCGGCTACCGGGGGAACCTTGGTCATCGTTGCCTCCTTGTTCGGCATTCCCGTGCCGCTGACTCAGGCGACGACCTGCGCCATACTCGGAGTGGGGACAGCAGAGAACGGCTTTAACTTGTGGCAAAAAGGGATCATCAAGCAGATCCTCATGGTCTGGATCGTCTCTCCCGTTTCCTCGCTGGTTGTCTCGTTTGCTTTTGTGCACGTATTCCTGCGTTCGGATCTGTACATGCTTGTCGCGCTCATCAGCGTTTTCGTAGCTACATTGGGTTTTGTCGTCCTGATTCGACTCATTCGCAGGGAAAATAATTCGATCAATGATCAAGGAGGGGGCATATGAGCAGCTGGAGTTATGCAACGGCTACGGACGAACGTCTCGCCGTCATCAATCAGCAATTGGGCAAGGGAGACACGCTAGATGTGATCAAGTGGGCTTATCAAACGTTTCAGGATGATTTGATCTACTCCTGCAGCTTTGGGGCCGAAGCCATGGTGCTCATCGATATGATCAGTGATGTAAAAAAAGATGCCCAGATCATTTTTTTGGACACCCATCTGCATTTCAAGGAAACATATGAGCTGATTGAGAAAGTCCGCGCTCGATATCCTCACTTGCACATCACTATCAAACAACCAGAGCTGACTCTGGCGCAACAAGCTGCAGCCCACGGAGATGAACTATGGCTCAGCCAACCAGATCTGTGTTGTCAAATTCGCAAGGTAGAGCCGATGGATCAGTCGCTCAGAGGGGCAGCAGCATGGATGTCAGGACTGCGTAGAGAGCAGTCCGCTACGCGTGCGTCGGTCGATTTCGTCAACCGCGACGAGAAGTTTGAATCGTTGAAAATTTGTCCGCTCATTCACTGGAAGTCAGAAGAGGTGTGGCAGTACATACGCATTTTTGAGCTGCCCTACAATTCCTTGCATGACCAAAACTACCCGAGCATCGGATGCGCGCCGTGTACGCGGGCAGTAGCACCTGGAGAGGACTCTCGCTCAGGCAGATGGGCTGCTCATGCGGGTAAAACGGAGTGCGGACTCCACTTGGCGAAATAAGCGGAAATAGCTGCGAACAACCAACAGGGATAAGGAGTGGAAGAGATGAGTGGAAGCACGCCACATGGAGGAATCTTGATCAATCGCTTTGATCCGGAGGCAGACCTGACGCAGGTGACGAATGAGGTAGAGCTGGATGGATTCGCCCTCTCTGATCTAGAGCTGATTGCAATCGGCGGTTACAGCCCGATCACCGGATTTTTGGACCGTCGCGATTATGAATCCGTCGTACAGAGAATGAGATTGGCAGACGGAACCGTATGGAGCATCCCGATTACGCTTCCGGTCTCTGGAGCTGTAGCGAAAGGACTTCAAGTGGGCGAGCAGGTACGTCTGATCCATCAAGGAATCGTCTATGGATTGTTGTCCATCACGGATATTTACCAACCAGACAAAGAGGAAGAAGCACGCCAGGTATACGGAACGGACGACGTGAATCATCCAGGTGTGAAAAAGCTATTGGAACGTCCAGCGGTCTATCTCGGTGGTCCGATCACGCTCGTAAAACGGACAGGGAAAGGAGAATTTGCCAGCCACTACTTTGATCCTGCTGAAACGAGAGAACGTTTTGCGGAAAAAGGCTGGAAGACAATCGTGGGCTTCCAGACCCGCAATCCTGTGCACCGTGCGCATGAATACATTCAAAAGTCTGCGTTGGAAATCGTAGATGGTCTGTTCCTCAATCCGCTCGTAGGGGAAACGAAATCAGATGACATACCCGCCGATGTCCGGATGAAAAGCTACCAGGTACTGCTGGAAAAATACTACCCTGCCCAGCGTGTGCAATTGGCTGTCTTCCCGGCTGCAATGCGCTATGCGGGACCCCGCGAAGCCATTTTCCATGCCATGGTACGGAAAAACTACGGCTGCACGCATTTTATTGTGGGCCGTGACCATGCCGGAGTCGGCAATTACTACGGCACATACGATGCGCAGCAAATCTTCCGTCACTTTACTCCAGAGGAGCTGGGGATCACGCCACTTTTCTTTGAAAACAGCTTCTATTGCCGCACGTGCAAAAACATGGCATCGAACAAGACGTGCCCTCACGGCGCAGAGCATCACGTCGCCTTGTCTGGGACCAAAGTGAGGGAAATGCTGTCAAGAGGGGAAGCGCCACCGGCAGAGTTCAGCCGCCCGGAAGTGGCTCGAGTCTTGATCGAAGGATTGCAGTCGATTTCTGTCTGAGAGAGAGGAGGAGTGAAGGATGACGAGAGAAACGACAGCCAACCTCGTATGGCATTCCACTACGGTAACGAAAGAAGACCGACAACAGCGTGCAGGGCATAAAAGCTGCGTGATCTGGTTTACGGGTCTGTCTGGTGCTGGCAAGTCGACCTTGGCCAATGCGGTGGAGTACGAGCTGCATCAGCGGGGGCTCGCGAGCTATGTGCTGGATGGAGATAATATCCGGCTTGGACTCAACCGTGGCTTGGGATTTGGAGCGGAAGACCGAAAAGAAAACATTCGTCGGATCGGGGAAGTGGCAAAGCTGTTTGTTGATGCGGGAGTCATTACCTTGACAGCCTTTATCTCGCCTTTCCAGGAGGATCGCGAGCTGGCGCGCAGTCTTGTAGCAGACGGAGAGTTCGTCGAGGTCTATGTCAAGTGCTCCCTGGAGGAGTGCGAGCGACGGGATGTCAAAGGCTTGTACCAAAAGGCGAGAGCAGGAGAGATCGGTCAGTTTACGGGCATCTCGTCTCCGTATGAGGAGCCTGTGGAACCGGAGCTGGTGGTAGAGAGCGGGGAGCAGTCAGTCGAAGAATCGGTACATACGGTTCTCGATTATCTGAAGGCAAAAGGGATTATCTAAAAGACGTTTGAATGGGGATGTTCCAAAGTCACGAAAATGGCAGAGGGACAGTCCCTTTTTCTATTTCTTCAGGCGACTGTGGGACAGCCTGATCCCGGCAGCCGCTAGAACGACGACCACTAATGCGATTCCCAGCAACCAGAGATTTTTGTCCATGATGGTACCTCCAAAATAATAGCGGACGAGGGGGAAGTCTTTTTCAACAAAACAAAAGCCCCGCTATCAAACGGGGCTTTTACTCATAATCTGATGACGCGTGTTGGTGTGTGCCGCATCGTCAAACGTATTATGGTGCTACAGGATCAGCTGTCGCCTCTGCATCCAGCTCTTCTTCCCATTCTTCTTCCCATTCTTGTTGCCATTTGTGCTGCTCCAGCAAGCTTTCCGCGATTGGGCGCATGAAGCCTTTGTCACTGAAGTTGTTGATTGCTTTTTCGTCTTCATAAAGCTGCTCTACCGTAACACCCGCATCTTTCGCAGGGATATCGTACTTAGTCGCTTTTCCGAAGTTATATACATATTGATCAGCTGCCAAACCAACAGTCAGAGGTTGGGTCATGTCTTCCGCTTGGAAAGTGACACTCAACTCACTCTTTTGGTGAACAGACATTTTCGCATCGTCGATGTAGAAGTCGAGGTTCCAAGCGAGGCCATGGAAGCCTTCTTTCTTCATTTCTTCTACGATTTTCTCAGGTGTGTACACTTTACCGGTTTCATCCAACCACTCTTTTGCAGACTGGAGTCCTTCGGTTACTGTCGCTTCCGCCAGAGTGCGTTTTTCCGCTTCTGTCGTTTTGCCCAGCTCTGGGTTCAACTCTTCTTGCAAGGAGTTAGCGAGAACCATCATGTCGATCGCAAAGTCTTTTACATCTTTGCTCGCTACGGCATCATTCGCTGTAAAGAAGAACATTTTCACCAATTCCTTGGCGTCAATCTTGATGTTTACATGCGTTGCCTTTACTTTTTCACCGTTAGGCAATTCGACTGTTTCTACACCCATGTTTTTCGCGTTGGAGAGCGTATAGCCGTATTTCGCGATGTATTTCTTCATGAAATTGATGGTGAGATCGTTCATTTTATCTTGATACTCTTTTAGCTTGACAGGGTCCGCATCGGATCCGTCAAAGACGCCGAGAGCACTTGTTGGATCAGCACTGATTTTCAAATATTTGCTATCCAGTGGAGATTTTGCGTAAAAATTATCATCGTTTACGATCAATTCAACGGCGGCTTTCTTGTCGCCATCCCACAGCTTGTTGTCCCGAAGCAATTTGTCATCGTTTACTTCCAGCTGTACTTTCGTATTTTTCAGGTCCAGCTGAGAACCTTTCAAGGTAACGCCAGCTTTCAATGCTGCAAAAATGGCTGTATCTTCTTTGTCTGCAGTTGTTTCGCCTAAAGCTGCCGGCAACTTTTCGACGTCGCCTGTTAGTTTCAACGTACCTTGATAATCGTAGTTTGGCTTCTCAATAGACGCTACGATCGAATCGCGAACCAAAGATGCCTCACCTGAACATCCAGTTAGCACCAGCATACCCGCAACGAGTAGGGCGCTTCCTTTTTTCCACATGTATTGTTCCTCCCCTATGTATCTTTTTGCAGTCCCTCTTTGTACTACGCTTGAAATGGGAAAAGGTTTCGTAAAAACGGAAAAAAATCACAATCTCGCAAAATTCATAGCTGATTCATGGTAAGATGAAAGGGAAAAGATGGTTAGCGAAAGAAAGGGCGTTGCAACATGTGGTCGTGGCTTCAAAAGCTGATGAGTTTTTTTCAGGGCGAAGAAGAACAACGGATAGAAAATGAAGCTCGTTCCCCCGTTCAATCAGCTCCCCGTCAGCTCCAGGCAAAGACAAAGAGCATCTACCCGAAAGAGCGGGCTTACAGTCGGACAGGGGACGACTCCAGACAGGAAAGAGAACGTCAATTTCGTTTTCCTGTTGTTCCTGATGAATATCCGGGGAAAAGACGAAAAGAAAAGCAGGCGGACCATGGATCGTCTTCACGTGAGCAGAGGGGCGTAGCTCGTGATACGGGATCAACAGAATCTACCGTCCGTAACAGCACTCCTGCAACATTTGCCAGCAGGAATATAGAAACGAGCAGAAATCAAGAGAAAGCAAGGGCTTTGTCGGACAAATCAGAAGAGAGGGCAGCTCGACAATCCGAGCGGCGGGCAGAGCCGCCACCGCCCGTACATACGCGTCAGCCGGATGAAACCAAGAAGGTGTATAAGCCTTCAGATGTTGTTTCTCCTGTCTATGGCAAAATTACGCCAGCGACACGTGAAGAGGAGCATCGGATTCACACAACTGCAGGGATCGTGTATCCACGTATCGAGCAGGAAGAGCATTTAAACCAGCTGAAGCAATGGGATCAGCAGCAGATCAATGAACGGGCGATGGGAATTGACGCAGAGCCTCTAGTCGCAGAGCCTCCTGCCGCAGAGGTGACCGATAGAACTGATAGCGTAGTAGAGACGATTGCCATCACGTTAGAGGACGATCTGGTAGAGAATCACGATGCTGCAGTCGAGAAAGACCAGAACGAGAATCATGAACCTGTCGTGCTCGCTGACCTTCAAGAGCCTTTTCACGAGCAAAATGAAGAAAAGGAATTTGCTTGGAGCGTAATCGGAAAAGGACTGAAAGAAGCAGCAGTTGCTTCCCAGACAGAAATATCTGCTTCTGCTGTAGAGCTTGAGCCGGAGCAAGCGGTTGCCTTGGTAGAGGAAGTAGAATCTACAGTCTCGGAACCGGACCAAGTAGTGGAAACGAACGAGCCAGTGGGACACGACGTGCAAAGGGAAGAGAATCTCGACCCATCCCACTTCAGTGACATTCAAGCTGAAACACACGAAGTGGCCGAGCGAGAAGAAGACCGGGTGTTGGCAGAGGGCTGTTTTGTGCAGGCGGTAGTGGAGCCGACACTTGAGGTTGAGTTAACAGAAGAAGAGCTAGAGCATGCAGAAGAAGTGCTAGAGCATGCAGAAGAAGTACAGCTAGAAGAAGATCTGGTGCCTGATGCACAATTGGACCCAGAAACACTACTGGAATCAGAAACAGATCAGGAGCTAGAGACATCTCCGGAACTAGAAATTGCTCTAGACACGGTTCAAACTCAAGAACTAGATTCAGAGCCAGAACCAGAATCAGAACCGGTTCCTATGCCAGATGACTTCCGAGAACATACGCCATCAGCCGTGCAAACTCCATTTGCTGAAGACGAAGCGGTTCTGTACCATCTGGAGGATGAAGAGACGTCTGAACCGGACGAGGTACACCTTGCAGTTGAAGAAAACGCCGAGAGTGCGGACAGTGCTGCCTACATCCCGGATCTGACGCGATTATTGGAACGTGCCGAAGCAGATGTACCTAAGGTGGAGCAGGAAGTTCCGAACCGTCATCCATTGACGCATGCGCCTGCGACGACCATACAAGCGGCTGCAGTAGATACATCCAGACAAACACAGGTGGAACAAGCACCTGAGGCTAAAGAAGAGCTGGAATTGTTCTACAACATGCCTCAGCTGGACTTGCTCAATCCGAGCCCGATTCCGAGTGATGACGATGACGAGCATACCCAGCTGCAAAAACTGCTTTTGGAAGAGACGCTGTCCAATTTCAACGTGAGTGCACAAGTAGTTGGCATCGTCAAAGGTCCGTCCGTGACTCGTTTTGAGCTGCAGCCTGCTCCGGGCGTCAAAGTAAACAAGATCACCGGTCTGGTAGACGACATCAAGCTCAATCTGGCAGCCAAGGACATCCGCATCGAAGCGCCAATTCCTGGTCGCAATGCGATCGGGATCGAAGTGCCTAATCTGTCCAGCCGTCCTGTCATGATCAGCAAGATCATCGGCTCCGATAAATTCCAGGAGCACAGCTCTCCATTAGCTGTAGCGCTGGGAATGGACATCGGTGGCGAACCGATTATTGCGGACATTAAAAAGATGCCACATGGCTTGATCGCTGGTTCGACCGGATCAGGGAAGAGCGTCTGCATCAACTCGATCATTGTCAGCTTGCTGTACAAGGCTACGCCGGAGCAAGTCCGTTTGCTTTTGATTGATCCGAAAATGGTGGAGCTTGCACCTTATAATCATTTGCCGCATCTGGTGACGCCAGTTGTTACCGAAGCGAAACAAGCGACGGCTGCCCTCAAGTGGGCGGTGGAGGAAATGGAGAAGCGGTACACGCTGTTCGTGGAAGCAGGCGTAAGAGACATCGATCGCTATAACCAAACGACGGATGATACGCTCCCCTATATCGTCATCGTGATTGACGAGTTGGCTGACCTGATGATGGTGTCCCCGCAGGATGTGGAGGATTGCATCATTCGGATCGCTCAAAAGGCGCGCGCTTGCGGTATTCATCTGCTGCTCGCGACCCAACGTCCATCCGTAGACGTCATTACCGGTAACATCAAGGCAAACGTACCGACTCGTCTCGCGTTTGCGGTATTCTCCCAAGTAGACTCTCGGACGATCCTCGACCAGTCCGGAGCAGAGCGACTCCTGGGACGCGGGGATATGCTCTTCCTGGAGAGTGGAACGACACCTGTCCGTTTGCAAGGGAACTTCGTATCCGATGACGAGATCGAACGAATTACACATGTCATTAAAAAGCAAAGAAAACCTTCTTATATTTTCAGCAAGGAAGATTTGGAACAGCAAGTCCAATCGTTTGATGCCGGCGATGATCCGCTTTATCTGGAAGCCCTCGTATTTGTGGCTGAACAAGGCCAGGCGTCCGCATCGGGTCTGCAACGCAGGTTCCGTGTGGGCTACAATCGGGCGGCACGCTTGATCGAAATGATGGAGGCAGACGGATACGTAGCGGGACAAAGTGGCGGGAAAGCTCGCGCGGTACTGATCTCCCGTGAGGATGCGCAAGCGGTTGTTGAGGGGTCTACGTTGGTCTAAACTTGCAACGCAATAAATCGGGGAAATCGCCAGAAACAAGCGGTTTCCCTTTCTATTTTCGTTCAAAGACTGCATTTTTTTATTCTGAATATTACTTCTTATCACAATATTGACAACGTTCTGGTAGTCCATTATAGTAATAATTAACTTTCTGAAACTAGCAACACGTGGGGTGCGGTCATATGAATCCGGTTGTACTCAGTGCAGGACAGTTGAAGCAAGAGTTGACTAAAGTCTACAACGAAGTGAATCTGTTGCTGTTTCAAATCGGAGTCAAACGGTTGCGAGTCGATTTCGTCGGGGACAGGATCTTGTTCATGACATACCATCAGCGTGTCCCAGCGATGCGCTCCGTCGACGAAAAAAACCGGGACCTTACCCGAATGATGGATGTTCTTCTAATCGACGAGTTTAAAGTACATTTGAAAGAACGTCTTGAAGCGAAGTACGGCGTCAAGGTGGTCTCCATTTTAAAGGATTACGACCCGGAAACCGAATTGTCGGCAACCGTAGTCGTACTCGATCGAAATGTAGAGACGTACCTCAAAGAGCAACACTGACTGGTGAATTGAACTCGATAATGAGTGCAGGACGGCCGTCAGTACGCAAATAAACAGGATGGGCTACATCTCTTTCCTGTTTGTTTGGTACTGCCGGCTGTTTTTATTTTCCAAAAAGGGAGGAGAGCAAGATGACAACCATTCATGATGTGGTTCTCGCATTAGACAAGCTAACAGGGGGGAGGGTGAACCGTTCCGTATTGGAGAATCCGTTTTCCATCTGGAAGGATTCGGGCATCCGCGGGAAGAGGGTGCTGGAGAGTCCCGGTCTCGTGTGGGGCAACCCGGCTCACCCAGTAAAAAAACTGGCCGTGGCGATGACCCTGTCGGAGCACGATATTGAATTGGCGGCCGCCACCGGCGTGGACGCTATCGTCGCACATCATCCGATCGCCGATGCAGCCAGTTCGGGCGGGGTGACGCTAAAAAACTACCTGAATCTCTCCGGTCTAGCGGTTCTGGAACTGCATGAAGCCTTTCATGGACTGCACCCTGGCATTGCCTTTTTACATGGTCATCAGGTCCGTTACGCCGATATTCATTACGGCGGTGTGGAAGGGAACGTGTTGTTTGTTGGTACCGTGTTCCCCGAAATCAAGGTATTGGGGGATATCCTTCATCGGCTGGACTCGTTTATGGGGTTGGAGGAGGAGAAGGAATTGCTGAAGATGGAGCAGGAGATCCGCGGAAGCTCATCGGCGATCGAGGCTTCACTGGTAACGCAGGGGCGAATTGTGCTTGGCAGCAGGGAGAGTGTAGTCAAGAACGTGCTGCACATCTTCCCCCACACCGGTTTCTCTCCGCTTCATTTGCGTCAGGCAAAAGAGCAGTTCCCCGAGGCAGACACCGTGCTTGCGTCCATTAGCCGTGTCCGTGACGACAGCGAATTGGTTCGCGAGGCGAAGCGCATGGGACTGCAATTTGTCATCGGCAATTGTCACGTCTTGGAGATTATGGAAAACGGACTACCTCTGGCTTATGCTCTCGAAAAACTCCTTCCCGACGTGGAGGTGGTTGTGTTCCGCGAGCGGGTGACGTCCATTCCGGTGAGAGAAATGGGGGGAGGGCGCATCAGGGAATACGCGGAGAAGATGGCCGACAACTATCTGCTCAAAAAAGTGAATGTGTAGCAAGTCAAACTACCAGTAAAAGGGGGAATGGGCGATGGCAAAACCGCAGGAGCAACTGGAAAGCGTCTATGAGCTGCAGCAGGAAGTTCAGAAAAAAGCGTTGAACCCGATAGAATGGGTAGGACTGGGACTGGTCATCGCGGTTACGGTGCTCTTGATTTTTCAACCGAGTGTGCTGGGTGATGCCTTTACCGCGATGCTAAACAAGGTGAAACCGATCGTTGTCGACGTGTTCTTGATGGGGACGGTTGGCGTGGCGATCATCCTTAGCGTCATGACAGGGAGAATGCTGGAACGTCTCGGCTTTACCGACGCGTTGATGCGTATATTTGTGCCGATTGCGCAGCGGATGCGGGTAAACCCGTCCGTCGTGATTCCTGGCATCTACAACATTCTTGGCGATATCAACGCCGCCGGTCGGATTGGCGGTCCGATATTGAAGCGGGCGGGGGCAACGAAGGACGAGCAAAAGATCGCGATCGCCACCATGGTACAGTCTCAGCAGTCATTTTCCTGTTTTATGCTCGGCCTGATCTGTCTGTCCATTGCCGGGATCCAAGCGTTTCCTGTCGTGTTCCTGGCAATATTCGCCCCGTTGGTGGTAGTGCCTTTTGTATTGAGCCGGACGATCTACCGCGATACAAAAACGGTGTCGTTTCGCGACCTGCCATCGTTTACTCCGACTACGCCCTTTTTTACCACGCTGTTCAACGGAGCAAAGGAAGGGGCGGAACTGCTGTTTCTTCTGGTCATACCGGCAGCTGCAGTGATCTTCGGGATCATCGGGCTGCTTGATTACGCAGGGTTGTGGAAAATGATAGAAAGTGCGCTTTCCGCTGGTCTCAACTGGATAGGTGTGGAGCCGAAGACGGGGATTACGGCGATCATGGCTTCTCCGACCTTGGCGATGGCCCAGCTGAAGGAGGTAGCAGCAACCATCGACCCGAGATTGGTGGTGGGGGCTTTCGTACTGGCGGCCTCGGGACTTCCGCTCTCCGACGTGTTCGGTCAAATCCCGGCGATCTGGTCCGCTAATTCCGACCTTTCTCCTAGGGAGGCACTGTCTGCCGCACTGGTCGGCATGGGGATGCGGATCGTGACAGTAGCGATCTTTGCGTTTGGCTTGACGCCTCTGCTCGTCTGATAGAGAAAAGCTGCACCTCCGGGAAAGTAGCGATGTAGACCCTCCTGCTGTATTCCATGTCAACGTTTTCTGGCAATATTGAAATACAAGTTGCCTAAATATTCGATAAAATAGTATCCTAGAGGATATGACATACCTGTACCAGGAGGGGAACTATGGAAGTGAATCCGGTGACGAAAAAATATCAAGCGATTGATACGGAAATTGTCCTTTTTAACGAAGAATATTATTTGAGTGTGATACACATTGATATTGCCACTATCGCTACGCCTGACAGAGAATCGCTATTTACTCATCTGTTTGAATTTGATAGCAAAGATATTGAGCTGGAGATAGACGTTTCCGAAGAGCATGTTGGTAATTGGTTTTTGCAACTGTTGGTACCACATGTTTTGACGCTCCCTGATGTCGCTCGGAAGCGCCTGGAACGGGGGCGGGAGGAGCTCGCAGCGCATTTGGCGAAACAATCGGTGAATCCAGTGCAAGCCCGACTGTTTGGGGATGACATTTATCAGTACGTAAAACGATATAACCCTCATTTGCAAGTCATCGGGTGAAGGTAGACAGCGAGATGCAGCGATCAATCACGATCGCTGTTTTTTGTACACTTGTGGAGCGAGCCAAAGCCAAAGAAATATGAAATTTCTGTCGCGTGTAAATAGATACGGGGGGGCGTAATACGCTAGGAGTAGTGGAATTGTCCAATTACCTGAGTAGGAGAGCTGGCTAATGAAAAGATTCATGCGAGTTTTGCTCATTATCTTTGTAATTGGTGCTGGAGCGGCTTCCTGGTATTTTTATACACTGTACAAAAACGTTGAGGAGACGGCAAATGCGATCTATGAGCCTTTGACTTCCGTTTCAGCAGCTCAAGCTCCACTTCCCTTACGGCCACAACCACCGTTGCAAGCGACTGATGTCCCTGCCCAAAAAGATCAGAAAACAGACGACCAGCAAGCGAACAAGGCGATTTCCATCTTGTTGTTTGGTGTTGACAAGCGTGGGACAGACGCAGGCCGTTCCGATACCATCATCTACTTGGTCAGCAATCCCTCGTTAAAGAAGACGTTGATGTTCAGTATCCCACGCGATACACGCACGCAAATATCTGATGTCGGAAGGCAGGACAAGATCAACCATGCCTACGCATACGGAGGGATGTCTGCGACAGTTCGGACGGTCGAGAGTTTTTTGGATATCCCCATCGATTATTACGTGAAGGTAGACATGGAAGGCTTTCTCAACATCATCGACTCCCTAGGAGGGGTCGAGGTAGACAATGCGCGGGCTTTTAGTTATGAGGGTTTTCGCTTTGATAAGGGGAAGATTTCTCTGGATGGAAAAAGGGCGCTGGCTTATGCGCGTATGCGTCATGATGATCCGGAAGGGGACTTTGGCCGTAATAAGCGACAGCAGTTGATTATCGAGGAATTGATGGCCAAGGCCAAGGAAATCAGTACGGTCAACAAGCTGGATAAAGTGCTGGCGGATATCGGAGCCAGTGTCAAAACCAATCTTACTTTTGAAGACATGCAAAATCTCATGTTCCATTACAAAAGTGCGCTCGATCAAATTAACGTGCTCAGAATCAGTGGCCAAGGAGAGATGATCAACGGAATCTACTATTATGTCGTATCGGCCGAGGAGCGGTCTCGAATCAAAAAACAGATCGACGCGGTTCTGTATGGTCCCACTCCCCAACAACCGTCTTAATGCCGAAGAATAACGATCAGCCCACGTTGCTGACAGAAGTACAATAAATAGCTGACGCCTGAATCTTCATAGGGCAGTCAGCTAATTTTTTGAGGAGAACTAGGAGACTGCGGAAAATTGGAGAAGCCGTGGCTAAAGATGATTTCATGCATATCGTATAGCAGGTCCAACTCACGTGTAGAAGGGTAGGTAGGTAGATGAGCATATTATCGCCACAGCCATATGTGGTTTCCATCACAGATTATAAGCAATATGCAGTGAATGTCGGTACGGCGACAGAAGACTGGTCGGACGCGATTCAGCGGGCAGTCAATGATGTATCGCAAAAAGCAAGTAACACTTCGACTAATTTTGAGTCGAATATTCAAGGGATCGTCACGTTTCCCATTCAACGGTTTAAGATCCGGAAGCCGATTCTGTTACCTCCACAAGGTGTAGTGCTCGAGGGAACATCCATTTCATCCGTTGTGTTGGATGATATCTACACCGGTAAATTTACGTTTGTCCCGTGTACGATCATTGAGAAGACGACAAACAACACCTACGGCGCCAAAACGCGAAAAGCGCGAGGAGGTGCCATCAACGATGATTATAATGTCGATGCCTTTTTCCTCGTTGACCACGCCGAGAATTCCACGAATTACAACACCTCAATTCAGTTTTTGACGCTATATTCTACCGCCTCCAAGCGAGTGCGATATGGCATCTACGCTCCTCGTACGACTCACGCCACCTTCAGCAACATCCAGACCTACTACTGTGATTACGGTTTCTTTACGTATGACTCCTGGATGACGAAGATTGATAAATTTTTCGTGAGGGATTGTATCTCGGCTCTCTGCTGGAGAGATGACGGCACCAATAACGGTACAGGTACAAGCTTGAACGCGACGAATGTCTGGGCAAACACCGCTGAACTAGGATTTGACATCACCCTTCTCAACTATTCCACGTTTACCAGCTGCGGTGTCGACCATGTGAAAAGCGGAGCGGCTCGCGCGTATTCCTTTAAAAAATGCAATGGAATCACACTGAATGGATGTGGTGCTGAGGACATCAAGGGGGACGTGCTCTATTTTGAAAATACGTACGGAGTGGTAAACGGTTTTAACTCCTACTACATCTTGGGCGCCCCGGTAACCAGAGGAACATCCGGGATCATCTATGTGACAGGCACATCCAATGTTGTTTTTAACGCATGCCGTTTCCCTAACTATCAAACATCGGACCCTTCAGATAGTTCGTACTCGCTGTCGACAACCAACAACTTTAATCACATTGTGCAAAACGGGGCAGATGTCATGTTCAATTTGTGCCAACTTCCGACAAACGGCAATGGCTATGTCTCTTACAGCAACAACAGTAGCGGAACTTACGTCGATGAGAACGGAACGACGACCTGTATCAATGTAAATGGAGTCATCTACAAAGGGACCATCGTAAATGGTCTCAAACGGATGCTAGGTACAGCGATGCCGACTTCGGGAAGATGGACGGCTGGTGATCGAATCGAAAATACTGCCCCAACGGTCAGGGGCACAAACGGAAACAGATATATCGTCTTAGGCTGGTGTCGTTTGACAACGGGTACCAACCATGTATTGAATACAGACTGGGTACAAATGATCAGCTATACGGGCACCTAAAGCCTTTGGGTTATACCTGTTAGGCTTGCCTACACCTCGGGGTAAAAAAGACCGAGGTGTATTTTTTCGGAGAATCTTTGCCCAAACACCATTGATTTCTGAAAATGCTAACTTTAGATAGTTGCGACTGAAAAAGAAAATAGATTATGGTAGAAATAATGCGTTAAAAAGACTATTGACAAGTCGACATTCTATTTAGAATTCGCTATTTCTTCTCGTCAAACGACAAATTAAGTCTATTGTCATTCAAATAGGCGTATTGTAGTATAAGCCTATCCGACGAACCTCCCATTATGTAGCAAGTTGAATAATGGAGCATGGTGGAGAATATGATGCTGAATCCAGAGGTGACTTTCATGCTAGAAATGAATGAGGTAACAAATCCAAGTCCAGGTGCCATGGAAGTATACTCTCGCTGGTTAAAGCACACGACGATGCCGGCAGACCTGTTGGATGAGCTGCGGCAGATCCAGACTGATAGCGCCGAAATTGAGGAGCGCTTTTACAGAGACTTGGAATTCGGTACAGGAGGGATGAGGGGAATCATAGGTGCGGGAACGAATCGTCTGAATGTCTATACGGTTCGCAGAGCTGCACAAGGATTTGCCCACTACCTCGTTAAACAGGGAGAGACAGTCACTCACAAGGGTGTTGCCATTGCCTACGATTCACGTAAATACTCCAGGGAGTTCGCCTTTCAAATGGCAACACTCCTCGCTCATACAGGAATCAAGGTTTATCTGTTTCCAGACATCGCTCCGACTCCACTGCTCTCCTTTGCCATTCGTCATCTCCAAGCCTCCGCGGGTCTCGTGATCACCGCCAGCCACAATCCACCCGAATACAATGGAATCAAAGTTTACAACCAAGATGGTGGTCAAATTACCGAAGAAGACGCACGGAACATCTATGCGGAAATTCAGGCAATTAGAGATCCGCTGGTCCTTCCAGCGATTGCACTGTCCACCCATAGCGCAGCCGAGCAAATCAATACGATCGGAAAAGAAGTTGTGGAAGCGTATTGTCAACAAGTGGAACAGCTGCTGCACCAGCGCGCGTTGATTGAGGAAAAGGGCGACAGCCTTTCGATCGTCTATACGCCACTGCACGGAACTGGGGCTAAAGTGATCCCTGACCTGCTAAAGCGGGTAGGATTCACTCGTGTTCAGACCGTCGAGGAACAGGCGACGGCGGATTCACATTTTCCCACCGTAAAAGCGCCAAATCCCGAGGAACCGGAAGTGTTTGAACTGGCTTTGCGGCTCGCTTCCGAAAAGCAGGCAGATCTAATCATGGCAACAGACCCGGATGCTGATCGACTGGGAGTCCTGGTAAAGACGGGGATAAAGTACGAGATGGTCAACGGGAATCAGCTGGGAGCCATGCTCCTGTACTATCTGCTCGAACAATCGGCTGTAAAAGGTCGACACATACCAAATGGGCTGGTCGTAAAAACGATCGTCACCTCAGATCTTGGAGAGAAAATCGCGGAGAGCTATGGCGTCGAGACCCTTAATACGCTCACTGGATTCAAGTACATCGGCGAAAAAATGGAGGAATGCTGCTCGCCAGGGTCACGCACCTTCGTCTTTGGCTACGAAGAAAGCTACGGGTATTTGGCAGGAGATTTCGTACGTGATAAAGACGCTGTGCAAATCACGGTACTGGTTGCGGAAATGGCCCTGTTCTATCAACAGCAAGGCAAGGATCTGTTCCAGGTCTTGGAGGAGATTTATAGCAAGTTCGGCTATTATCGTGAAGAGCTCTACTCTTTGACGATTGCGGGGAAAGAAGGACGAGAGAAGATGGAGGAAAGCATTGCGACCCTGCGGGAGAATCCACCCGTACAAATAGCGGGGTATGCCGTTTCGATAATAGAGGATTATGAGCAGCAGATAAAAAGGGTAATTGGAACAGAGCAAACGGAACCGCTGTTTTTCCCTAAGGCAAACGTCATAAAAATCGTCTTGGCAGATGGGTCGTGGATGACTGTTCGGCCGTCCGGTACTGAGCCCAAGATGAAAGTGTACCTAAGTACGAATTCCCCTCACAACAAAGAGGAAGCAGAAAAGAAAATGACGCTGCTTAAAGGAGCGCTGCCAGACTTGATTCGGTTTTCCTAGGAGGTTGTTGGGGACGTGGCACTTTCAAAAATTAAAAAAGCAATCATTCCGGCTGCTGGTCTGGGTACCCGCTTTTTACCAGCGACCAAGGCGATGCCAAAAGAAATGCTGCCGATCGTAGACAAGCCGACGATACAGTATATCGTGGAAGAAGCAGTCGAAGCGGGGATCGAAGACATCATCATCGTGACGGGAAAAGGAAAGCGAGCGATTGAGGACCACTTTGATTCCGCGTTCGAGCTAGAACAAAATCTGCTGGAAAAACAGAAGCTGGATTTACTGGATCAAGTTCGCTATTCAGCGAAGATCGCAAACATTCATTACATCAGGCAAAAAGAGCCATTGGGGTTGGGACATGCCATTTGGTGTGCGAGGAAATTTGTCGGGAATGAACCGTTTGCCGTTCTGCTGGGAGACGACATCGTTCGTTCAGACGTACCGTGCATCAAACAATTGTCCGGAATATTCGATCAAACAAACTGTTCTGTCATTGGGGTGCAAGAGGTTGCTGAAGAGCACATTTCCAGATACGGGGTAGTCGATCCGGTCGCAGAGGAGGGTGGTTTATATCGGGTACGCGCCTTTGTCGAAAAGCCACCGAGAGGAACAGCGCCTTCCAATCTAGCTATCATGGGACGGTATATCCTGACACCCGACATTTTTGCGATATTGGACAGTCAGGAGAAAGGGGCAGGCGGTGAAATTCAGCTGACAGACGCCATACAGAGTCTAAATGAACAACAGACGGTGTATGCCTACCAGTTTGAAGGGGTACGATACGACGTTGGAGATAAGCTGGGATATATCACGACGACGATTGAGTTTGCGATGAGAAGCGATGAATTACGGACACCGTTGCTGCACTATTTGGAAAATTGGATGCAGGGTCAGACCATCACACAAAAAAGGTAAGGACGGCTACTCCTTGTTTTGGGCCAACTTCCATTTCTGAAATTCCAGAAACCCACGAAACTCTTCTTTGCTCACACCGGATTTCATGGCTTCCAAGACCAATTGGTTCCACTCATCATCCAATTCATGTTCAGTCAAAGGGTCTTTCTCGATCAAGACGTTCATTGGAACATCGAGCACTTGAGCAATCTTTTCGATGAATTGGAGCGAAGGATTCGATTGGATATCCCGCTCGATGGAGCTCAGATAAGACTTAGCAACTCCAGCACGTTCAGCCAGTTGCGACAGGGAAATGCCCTTTTCTTTTCGCAGTTTCTTGATACGTGTTCCAATCATGGAAAGAATCATCCTTTTTCTTTGCTGATTCTTCCATTATAGCAGGAAAAGAACCTTTTGCCTAATAGTGAAAAACCGCGGGTTTTGATAGAGCGAAAGGATTGAGCATTCTGGTTGAGAGGAGTCGTTATCATGTTCGCCAAAGAGATCGGCACCGAAGAGATGGATTATGAGTGGAAAGAATTGATCGTGGAAGCCAAAAACCTAGGAATATCGAAGGAAGAAATCCAGGATTTTTTACTGTTGGCAGCTAAGAAAACGACCGCGAAACGATAGAAAGTCCAATCGCATGCTTAAAAATGGGACTATTGTAATCATTTCGTTCTTTTTTAAGAACGAGCATGAAAAAGCTAAATAATCGCATCAAAACGGCTAAAATGGCTAAAAATGGCTATTTTGGCCGTTTTTGTTATTGCCCGCAGGCGAATATACTTAAAGATATCGTTTCTTATAAAGAACGAAATTGGTAAGGAAGGATGATCGTGAAGACCGAATGCTACCTCCTGCGAAAGTCTGTATCTTTGCACCCGTACACATTTCCACAGATGTCAGAGTGTATCAAAAGGAAGCAAAAGCGCTCGCTTCTGCCGGATATTCAGTTGTGCTCTTGGCCAGAAAGGATGAGGGACAGGGAGAGGATCAAGTACAAGGTCAGCTCAGAGTGGAGGGAGTGCCGCGGTATAAGAGCCGCTTTCAACGGTTTCTCTTGCAGCCGCTCATGCTGAGAAAGATTTTGAGGACGAAGGCATCCATTATCCATCTCCACAATCCAGATACGTTGCTCCTTGGGTTTTTATTAAAGCTCATGGGCAAGACGGTCATCTACGATACGCACGAGGATTTCACCCAACGAATCCTGATGCGCGAATGGATCCCTAGGAAGCTTCGCAAGGTCATCGCCAAGGCTGTTGGACTGGTGGAGGCATGCGCGGGACGGGTGTTTGATGCTTCGATTGCGACACAAGCAGACGTCGCCGATCGATTAGGGGCAAAGAGCATCGTTCTTGAAAATGCGCCGATCTCCAGAGGGGAACTGATTGAGAGGGCGTACGCACACAGCCTTGAGGTTCCTAAAACTGGGGAGTTTCGAGTGATTTATGTCGGAACCATTGGCCGTACCCGTGGATTGGTACAGATGGTGAAAGCGATGGAACACGTGAATCGAATTTTTCCGGCGAGGCTTTGGCTCATTGGTCCTGTCCACGATCAGGCAGGGATGGAAGAAGCGAAAGCGAGGTCGGGATGGATGTACGTGGATTACATAGGGAGCTTGCCCCAAGAGCGGGCATTTGCCTACATCATCCAAGCAGACGTCGGGTTGATCACGATTCAGGATATAGGCGATCACGCTAAAACAAGCCCAAACAAGATTTTTGAGTACCAACGGTTTGGGATACCTTTTATCGCCAGTGATTTTGCTGCTTGGAGGAAAAAAGTAGGACATGTCGGGTCAGGTGTCTTTGTCAATCAGGAGGACGCCTTGGAAATCGCCCAGATGATTGCGCTGATGCATGATCTACCCCAGCTGGCGAAAGAGATGGGGGAGAAAGGGATGGATTTTACAATCAACGAGTACAACTGGGAGATGGAATCGGAAAAATTGGTCAGGCTCTATCAAAGGCTATCTGAGACAGGTCAAACATGGGTGAGAGGTGTAGCGCAATGACGGTGTCCCCTGTTCGGGCGGACCACGAAGAACACGCGTATCCGCTGGTATCCGTGATTACTCCTACGTACAATGCGGCCAGATTTATCCGGGAGACGATCGATTCGGTAAAAAGGCAAACGTACCCAAACTGGGAGCTCATCTTGATCGACGATGGCTCCAAGGATGAGACAGTCGCCTTGATTCAGGAGGAGATGACAGATACCCGTATTCGTCTGATTGTTATGCCAAAAAACGGCGGGGCAGCTGTTGCGCGCAATACAGGCATTTCTGCTGCTGGGGGAAGGTATCTCGCATTTTTGGACAGTGATGATTTGTGGCTCCCGGAAAAGCTGGAGAAGCAGGTGTTCTACATGCAGCAAAATGATGTTGCGTTTTCTTTCACCCGGTACCGTATCATCCAGGAAAACGGTACGCAAACCCCATTTGTGGTGCCGGTTCCACAGCAGATCGACTATCACGGTTTGCTGAAGAATACGATTATCGGCTGCCTGACCGTTATGTTGGACAGAGAAAAGCTGGGGATCGTCCAGATGCCGAACATCCGGACACGTCAGGATACGGCGCTATGGCTGCAAATTCTCCGAGAAGGACACATCGCGTACGGAATCCAGGAGGAGCTTTCCCACTATCGCAAAGTAGTAGGGTCGATCTCCAGCAACAAATGGAAAGCAGCACGCAATACATGGAGGTTGTACCGGGATATCGAAAAGCTCAATCTCGTGCGAGCGTCATGGTGCTTTCTGCATTACGGCTGGAACGCGTGGAAAAAAAGTGTGGGTCAGAGCAGATAGGAGAGGGAATGAACACATGAAATTGGCCATCGTCGGAACAGGATATGTCGGACTCGTTACAGGGGTTTGTCTGGCCAGCATTGGCCACAGCGTGATGTGCGTGGATGTGGATCACGAGAAAATCGCTCAGTTGCAAGCGGGAAGGGTACCTTTTTTCGAGCCTGGCCTAGAAGAATTGCTAGATCAACAAGTTCGGGAGGATCGGCTCGCGTTCACAGTCAATCACGAGGACGCATTCGCGCAGGCTGAAGTGATCTTCATCGCAGTTGGTACACCCCAAGGCATTGACGGACTGCCAGATTTGCGTGCGCTGATTGAAGTAGCCCGCGTGATTAGTCGCACGGTTGATCACGATGTCATTGTTGTCATCAAAAGCACGGTGCCGGTTGGGACGAACCATTTTCTTCAGCAAATCATTGCAGAGCAGCAGCTTCATCCAGTATCGATCCAGCTTGCTTCCAATCCGGAATTTTTGCGGGAAGGTTCAGCTGTCTACGATACCTTTCATGGAGACAGAATCGTCATCGGCGCAGAGGATGAGGCGGTGGCACACACACTGGAGACGATGTATCAGTCTCTGCCCATTCCCATCCTGCACACCGACATTCGTAGTGCAGAAATGATCAAGTATGCGTCGAATGCCTTCCTCGCAACCAAAATCAGCTTTATTAACGAAATTGCCAATCTGTGCGAGAGACTGGGAGCGACCATCGAGGATGTTGCAAAGGGAATGGGCATGGACCAACGGATCGGGGAGAAATTTTTGCGAGCAGGGATCGGCTATGGCGGTTCTTGTTTCCCAAAGGACGTCAAAGCGCTCGTGGGAATGGCGGAGCTGTCCGGGTATCCCTTTCAAATTCTCCAGGCAGTTGAGCAGGTCAATCGCAAGCAACAGATGCTCTTGATCGAAAAGGCTGCCAAGCGCCTAGGTGATTTGCGAGGAAAGCGGGTCGCGCTGCTAGGTCTTGCCTTTAAACCGGACACCGACGATATGCGTGAAGCTCCTTCTTTGGCAATCGCAGGCGCTTTGCTGGAAATGGGAGCGCAGGTCGCCGGATACGACCCGATCAGCCTGGAAAATGCTCGGTTCTTCTTGCCTGCGCAAGTGGAATTGCTCTCTCGCCCCGAACAGGCGCTGGAAGGAGCCGACGCTGCCTTTGTTTTGACTGAATGGGAAGAGTTTACCTTGTCTGATTTTGCCCCTCTGTTTCAACGAATGAAAGCACCGGTTGTTTTCGACGGCAGAAATTGTCTGGATGCCTCCGCACTAAGCGAGCTGGGGATCGAATATCATCCGATCGGCAGAGGATTTGACAGAGAGATGGTCGCGACAAGTTTTCAGGAAAAAGGGAGAGAGCGATGAAAGTACTTGTGACGGGTGGAGCTGGTTTTATTGGTTCGCATATTGTGGACCAACTGATCGCTGACAATCAGCAGGTCATCGTGGTAGACAATCTTTCGACGGGAAAAAGACACCAAGTTCACTCGTCAGCCTCGTTCTATTCGTGCGATATTACGAGTCATGAGCTGGAAGTCATTTTCGCACAAGAAAGGCCGGATGTAGTCATCCATCAAGCTGCTCAAATTGATGTGCGTCAGTCCATGCATGCACCCCTTCACGATGCCATCGTCAATATTATCGGGACACTCCGTCTGTTAGAGTGTTCCATTCAACACCACGTGCAAAAGTTTATTTACGCATCTTCAGCGGCTGTTTACGGTATGCCCCACGCTTCTTTCGTCGAAGAGACGCACCAGATACTCCCCTTGTCTTGCTACGGAATATCCAAATACACACCTGAACAATACATTCGCGTTTTTTCTGAACAGTATGGATTGAACTACACGATTTTGCGCTATGCCAATGTGTACGGTGAGCGTCAGGAGCTGACGGGAGAAGGCGGGGTCATCCCGAGCTTCGTCCAGAAAATGCTGCAAAACACGCCTCCCCACATTTTCGGTGACGGATTACAGACGAGAGACTTCATTCATGTGGAGGATGTCGCCTCTGCCAACGTGGCAGCTCTGCGCTCAGGCAATAGAGAGGTACTGAATGTAGCCACGAGTCAGGCGTTGAGCATCAACGATTTGGTAGAACTGTTGAACGAGATGATGTCCGTCCATATCGAGCCTGTTTATTTGCCTGCGAGAGAAGGCGATATCCGGCACAGTTGTCTAAACAACGACAGGACCAGAGAGGTGCTGCAATGGGAACCTCAGGTCTCCTTGCATCGGGGCTTGCTCCAAACAATTCATTATGTTCGGAACAAAATGTCTATTGTTAGCGGCTGACGATTCCATCGAAATAGGCAGGAGGAACCTATGAGTGGCAACAGGCTGAAGCTTCGTCTATTACTGCTGGCTTTACTCGACGTTGGTTTACTGAATGCATGCTATGTGATTTCTTTTCTCTCCCGCTTTTCGTTTGATGTTCCCCTGCGAAATGTCAAACCGTATCTCGCGCTATTTCCATGGATCTCGATCTTTTGTCTCATCGCCTTCTACATGTTTGACCTGTATTCCAATTGGAAGCGAAAAAGTCTGCACCATCTCGTGTATACGATTACGCTCTCTCTCTTGCTCGTGATGATTCTCACCATGTCCTTAACCTATCTGGGCAAAGGCTTTTCGTTCCCTCGCAGTGTGATCCTCTTTGCGACCTTTCTACAGATTATTGTGCTTGTGGTGAGTCGTTCCCTACTCTGGCACATGGGGCGGAAAAAGCACGGCAGCAAGAAGGTGTTGATCATCGGAGAAACCATTGAGAACGGTGTGTCATTGGCAGAGAAATGCATGAACCACTCCAAAGGCTGGTTTATCATCCACGGATTCCTTCCTGCCAACAGCAAACGGTTCTTGCTTAAAAAAATGGCGGAAGTCGACATCGTCTTGTTGGGACCCAGTCTGAATCGGGAAGACAAGGCGGAAATCATCAGCTTGTGCATTAAACACGAAAAAGAAGTATTGGTAGTCCCGGAAATAGTAGAGCTACTCGCCATGGAGTCAGAGCTGCAGCAAATTGATGATCTCTTGGTGCTGTCGATTCAGCCACCAAGATTTGTCCCGAGAAAACTGCTGGTTAAACGCAGCTTTGATATTGCAGTAGCTGGATTCATGCTTCTCTTTTTATCACCGGTGATGCTGATTTTGTACGCGCTCATCAAGCTCACTTCCCCTGGTCCCGCTATTTTCAAGCAGGAACGTCTGGGAGAAGGCGGCAGGTCCTACATGATCTACAAATTCAGAAGCATGGTGGTAGATGCGGAAAAAACGACAGGGCCCGTCCTGGCATCGGCAAAGGATCCGCGGATCACAAGGATCGGCAGCTTTATGCGTTCCACACGTCTGGACGAAATCCCACAGCTGTTCAATGTGCTGAAAGGGGAGATGAGTCTCGTCGGTCCGAGACCGGAGCGCCCTTATTTTATCCAGCAGTTTCAAGAGATCCTACCTGATTACTCCTACCGCTTGTCAGTCAAACCGGGAATTACGGGCTTGGCCCAAATCCTTGCCAATTACAGCACAAAGGTAGAAGACAAACTACGCTTCGATATTTTATACGTCAAAACGTATTCGTTCGTCCTCGATATTAAAATCCTGCTCCAAACCATACGCGTCGTGCTGCAGAGGGAGCAAGCTGCAGGTGTGTCGTTTGAAAATGACGAGAACAAGAAAAAACTGCTGCGCTTATTTGGGTATTACGACATGGCAAACACGGCGAATAACGAATGAAAACGGATGAACGGGGGAAGCACCAGTGAAGCTGATTCTCTTATCGGGTGGTTCAGGAAAACGGTTGTGGCCACTGTCCAATGACGCGAGATCCAAACAGTTTCTCAGACTTCTGCAAAATGATGAGGGTGAGATGGAGTCGATGATCCAGCGCATCTGGAAGCAGCTGGGAGCGGCGAATCTACAGAGGGAGTCCATCATCACGACCAGTCACACACAGGTCGATATGATCCAGAATCAGATCGGCAGTGACGTCGAGCTGCTGGTCGAACCACAGCGTAGAGATACATTCCCTGCCATTGCGCTGGCAGCTGTCTATTTGTACTCGATGAAAGAAATCAGCATGAATGAGATCTGTGTGGTCATGCCAGTAGACGCTTATGTAGAAGACACCTTTTTCGAAAAGATCAAGGAGTTGGAAGGCGTTTTGGGTGACTCGGAGGCTGAGCTCGCACTGATCGGAGTGAAACCGACGTATCCTTCCGAAAAGTACGGCTACATCGTTCCGTATCGCCATCAGGAGTCGATGCCGTACTACCGCGTGAACCATTTTACGGAAAAACCGACGAAAGAGGTCGCAAAAGAGCTGATTGCGCATGACGCGCTTTGGAATTGCGGCGTGTTTGCTTTCCGGTTGGAAACGATGATTGCGGGGCTGATCGATCGAGGAATCCCCATTCATTACGAAGAGCTGCTCCGACAATATCAATGGCTGCAACCGATCAGCTTTGACTACGAAATCGTCGAGAAAACGAAGCGTATCTCCGTCCTTCCGTATGAAGGGAGCTGGAGTGATCTCGGGACATGGAATACGTTGACGGACCAAATGGCGGACAATCAGGTGGGGAAAGGTCTTGTGGATGAGAGTTCTTGTTCTACTCATTTGGTAAATGAGCTGGATATTCCCGTTGTCGTTCTGGGGCTGTCCAATGCGATTGTCGCGGCTAGTCCTGATGGCATCCTGATCTCCGATAAATCGGTCAGCCATCAAGTGAAGGATTGGGTGAAAGATATCGGAACCAGACCGATGTTTGAGGAGCGCAGGTGGGGATGGTACAAAGTTCTCGACCACGCGAAATCACTGGACGGACGCGAAGTACTGACCAAGCGCATCGGCGTTGCTGCGGGCAAAAACTTGAGCTATCAGCTGCATTACATGCGTAGCGAGGTCTGGACGATCATATGTGGCGAAGGAATATTTTGCCTGAACGACAAGATTTTCCACGTAAAGGCGGGCGATGTGATCACGATTCCTGTAGAAGCAAAGCATGCGATCAAGGCATTGACTGACCTAGAGTTTATCGAGGTGCAAACAGGGCAATCACTCGTGGAAGAAGACATTATTCGAATCTACATGACGTGGGAAGAAATCGAAAAAAACGGTGTGTGGGTATGAAGGGAGCGCTGGTCATTGCTTGGTACATGTATTCAAGAATTGCGAATGCGAAAAGGGCTGTCCATGTCAGAGCTCGCCGAACGATCAGGGGTGACAAAATCGTATTTGAATGCCTTGGAGCGAGGGATCAAGACAAATCCTTCCATTCAGATACTGGAGAAAATAGCTGGCGTTTTGGATATGGAATTGGGGAGTCTTGTCCGCTACGTCCATGATCGTCAATTCGGAAATGTATCTTTTGATCCGGAGTGGATCGAATTGATCCGCGAAATGAAAAAGTCGGGAATTAGCACAGAAATTTTGAAATCGTGGAAAGAGGCCTGGACGAATAACGAAGATGAGAATGCTTCAAAATATTCTTCATAAAGAACGACAAGTAGTGTGGGATCTTATCGAAAAAAGTCGTCGAAAAGGCTCTGTATAGAACGATTTTTGTGGATAATCACACGAATAAGGCTGTTCCAATTTGAGGGTATTTGAGGTAAACTATAAGAAAATCGTTCTATAAAAAGAACGATCACGTTAGGAGTCCAGGAGGGCATATGAAAGTACGTGAGCTGTTTGACATGATCTGGCGACGATTCTGGATTGTCATTGTCTTCACCACTGTTGTCACTTCTGCCATCGGTATTTACAGCTACTATTACATTACCCCTGTCTACGGGGCATCGGTGGAACTGCTGGTGATGCCGATTACTGCAGAGAGTGCCGAACAATCGAGGGAAATTGATTTCAACGATATTCAAACAAGCATTAAATTAATGGACACGTATCAAGTCATGATCAAAAGTCCACGGGTGCTTGAAAAGGCAATGATCGCTATGAAGCTGCGATTATCTACGAGTGAGCTGGATAGCAAAATAGCGGTCAAGCCAGTAAAATCCTCGCAGGTGATCGAAATTACGGTTCGAGACCCGTCGCCAGTAACCGCAGTGGAAATCGCCAATACCTTGTCCAAAATATCTGTAGCAGAGATCAAAGACATCATGAAGATCGACAATATCCAAGTGATTTCAGAAGCAAAGGTATCGGATAATCCCAATCCCGTCTACCCCAGACCGATTTTGAACATCGTCATGGCGTTTGTCATCGGATTCTTCCTTTCCATTGCTTTTGTACTCTTGTACGATTCTTACGCTATTTATAGAAAATCCAGGGTTCTGCAAAAGCAGCGGGTCATGAGTAAATCCGTTCTCGGATAAAGGAGAGGTCCATCTAGATGAAAAAAGTAGCGTTGGTTACAGGGGTTACAGGTCAAGACGGTGCTTACTTATCGGAGTTTCTGCTAGAGAAAGGGTACGAGGTCCATGGAATCAAACGGAGGGCTTCCTCATTCAACACAGACCGGATTGATCACCTCTATCAAGACAAGCATGACGCGAACAGCCGATTCTTTCTCCATTATGGCGATTTGACGGATTCGACGAACCTCATCCGCATCATTCAAGAAGTACAGCCAGATGAAATTTACAACTTGGCCGCTCAAAGCCATGTAAAAGTGTCGTTTGAAACGCCGGAATATACCGCTAACGCAGATGGGATCGGGACCCTGCGGCTACTGGAAGCGATCCGTATTTTGGGCATGACGGAAAAAACGAGATTTTATCAGGCTTCGACCAGTGAGCTCTACGGACTGGTGCAGGAAGTACCGCAACGGGAAACGACGCCTTTTTACCCGCGAAGCCCGTATGCAGTAGCAAAGCTATACGCTTACTGGATCACCGTGAACTATCGGGAGGCGTACAGGATGTTCGCCTGCAACGGTATTCTTTTTAACCACGAATCGCCACTGCGGGGAGAAACGTTCGTTACACGCAAGATTACGCGAGCTGCAGCACGGATCCGCTTGGGTCTGCAGGACAAATTGTACCTGGGCAATCTGGATGCCAAACGAGATTGGGGCTACGCAAAGGATTACGTCAAAGCGATGTGGCTCATGCTGCAGCAAGAGGTGCCAGAAGATTTTGTGATCGCGACAGGAGAAACGCATTCCGTGAGGGAGTTTGTTGATTTAGCTTTCCGTGAAAATGGCATTGAGCTTGCTTGGGGAGGGCAAGGTGTCGAGGAAGTGGGGATCGATCAGCAGACGGGAAAGGTGCTTGTGGAGGTAGACCCACTATATTTTCGGCCTACGGAAGTCGACCTGCTGTTGGGTAGTCCAGAGAAGGCCAGGAGAGTCTTGGGCTGGGAGCCTGAATGCACGTTTGCTGAATTGGTCCGATCGATGGTACGGGCCGATCTGGCAGAAGCCAATAAAGAACTGTTTCTCTCCCTATGATTCAAAAATGGCGGATGTTCACCCTATCTCTCGGGCATTTGTTTAGCAAGAGTCAAGACTTGAAAAAAATCGTGGTCAGTACGGGATGGCTGGCAGTCGAGCGAGTCTTTCGAATGGTCGTTTCCTTCTTTGTCGGGATCGCGATCGCCCGTTATCTGGGACCAGAACAATATGGGCAGTTAAACTATGCGCAGTCATTTGTAGCCCTCTTTTCTGCGCTGGCGGCATTGGGGCTCGATGGAATTGTCGTGCGCAACATCGTCAACCAGCCGTCACGAAAAGACGAGTTCATGGGCAGTGCGTTTGTTTTGAAGCTGTTTGGCTCTCTGTTCACGATTGCGCTTACGGTTGGATTCGTTATCTTCCTGCGACCTGATGATCCCCATTCACAATGGATGGTGGCATTGATTGCAATGGGAATGATCCTGCAGTCGTTTGATACGATCGACTACTGGTTCCAGTCACAGGTATACGCCAAAGTAAAAGTCTACGCTTACGGCATCTCGTTCTTCCTACTTTCCATGGTCAAAGTCGTCATGATCGTGCTGCATGCCCCGCTCATTGCCTTTGCCTATGCGGGCATGGCTGAGTCTGTCATCGTTGCGATTGGGCTGTTGGTCGGATATCGTCTGCATGGCAACTCGATGAGGAAATGGCGTGTGACTTTTACCTGCGCGAAAGAAATGTTGAAGGATAGCTGGCCATTGATCTTGTCCAGCCTGGCGATCATGATCTACATGCGGATCGATCAGATCATGATCGGTGAAATGGCAGGAGATCATGAGCTAGGCATTTATTCGGTGGCAGTACGACTCGGGGAAATGTGGTATTTCGTGCCTCTCGCGATCGTATCCTCGACGTTTCCCAGCATCGTGCAGGCAAAGCAAAAAAGCGATGAGCTGTTTTATGAACGATTGCAGCATCTGTACGATGTCATGGCATTTATCGGTTACATCGCGGCGATCGTTACGACCTGCTTTGCTTCGTTCATCGTTACCTTGTTTGGGAAGGAGTATTCGGCAGCCGCTTCTCTCTTGGTCTGTTACATCTGGATTGGTCTGTTTGTCAATTTAGGTGTAGCACGAAGCTCGTTTCTCAACACGATGAACTATACCAAATGGCATTTCGTCACTTCTTTTCTGGGGTGTGTGATGAACGTCCTACTGAATTTGCTGCTCATTCCCCGTTACGGAGCAATGGGTGCGACGATTGCCTCTCTGTTCTCTTACTGGTTTCAGAC
Source organism: Brevibacillus sp. (assembly GCA_029240815.1). The sequence continues at coordinate 19,703 of JARDZO010000002.1, read as the reverse complement.
ACACGGCTCTTGCTACTTCTTTCGCCCGCTGCACAAAACGGGTGCCATGCAGACCAAGGCGATTCTCGTTCCGTTTCGCTTGAGGAAAATCATTGCTCAGCTGCAGATTCGCTCGAAAGGGGAGTACCTGTAAGTGGATGTTGATGCACGGATATTTATTGCAGGCCATCGGGGTCTGGTCGGGTCGGCAATCAAGAGGACATTAGTTGCGCAGGGGTACAACGATGTGCTCGAACGGACCAGAAGCGAGCTGGATTTGCTGGATCAATCGGCTGTTACCCGTTTTTTCGCACAAGAGCGGCCGGAATACGTGTTTCTGGCTGCGGCCAAAGTGGGGGGAATCTTCGCCAATGCAACGTTCCCGGCTGACTTTCTTTACCAAAACCTCGTGATCCAGACCAACGTGATTCACGCAGCCTATCAGTTCGGCGTGAAAAAGCTGTTGTTTCTGGGAAGCTCGTGCATCTATCCCAAATTTGCTCCGCAGCCGATCAGAGAAGAGTATTTGCTCAGCAGTGAGCTGGAACCGACGAATGAACCGTATGCCCTTGCCAAAATCGCTGGCATCAAGATGTGCGAAGCCTACCATCGTCAATATGGTTCCAATTTTCTTGCCGTGATGCCGACGAATTTATATGGGCCAGAAGACAATTTCGATTTGGAAAATTCTCACGTGTTGCCCGCACTGTTACGTAAATTTCACGAAGCCAAAGTAATGGACACTCCGTGCGTCGAGGTATGGGGGACGGGAAAACCAAAAAGGGAATTCCTGTATGTCGATGACTTGGCAGATGCGTCCGTGTTTTTGATGAAAAACTACAACCATTCCGATATCGGATCGTTCGTCAATATCGGCACGGGGACAGATGTGGAGATCGGCGAGTTGGCTGCTATGATCAAGCAGATCGTTGGTTTTCGCGGGGATGTGGTCTTCAACACAGATAAACCGGATGGGACACCTCGCAAATGGCTGGATGTGACGAAAATAGAGCGCTTGGGATGGAGAGCGAGTACGACGCTTAGTATTGGAATTCAAAAGACGTATGAATGGTATCTGAAACATCATCATTCGATCGTGAGACCATAAACCATGAGGGTTGCCTGGAGGGGTACGCTTGCGTGACACGTTTATCATTCTATCGCGAAGTCAAAATGAAAAGCTGTCCGCAAATCAAGGGGCAACAACCTATACGATGGCTGCCTATATCCTGTTGCTCAGTGTTTTCCTCTATGGAACTAGCATTCCAAACTTGTCTCTAATCTGTCTGATCCTGTGTTTTCCTGTCATTTTTTTCTTGCAGCATAAGAGAGTGACGGTTTCCTTCCTGATCGACGCATCTCTCGTCTTTCTGTTCGCCTTCTTGTACTACACGATGAGTGTTTTATTCGAGATAACGGCGGATGACGATTGGTTAGAGAGCAAAATGATGTTTCTTATCGTGAACATGACCATGGCTTACACCATCGGTTATTTTCTCGCACAAAACATGAAGAAACTAAGCGCAGTCATCGCGGTGACCGTAGGTGGCCTGTTCACTTACGGATTGCTATCAACGGCGAAGTTTGTTCTGGATCACTTCGGGGATGTTGCCAGTAACAATTATTTGATCGCAGAAAGGGCAGTACCTTCCTTTTGGAACGGGGGAATCGTGAATGGCCCGATTATCGGGATCTTTTTTTCCTTGGGTATCTGTCTGATCTCCATGGTTTATAGCCGGATTAACTGGTTTGTAAAAGGATGCTTCCTCGCCCTCGCGCTGTCCAGCGTATTTTTCAACCTCATGCTGCAGAACCGCAGTCCCATATATGCGGGGGTTCTTTCCTTCTCCTTGGCTACCCTCATGTACGCGACCCAAATGAAGCTGACCCACAAGAAGCTGGTTATCCTCATCATTGTTGTTTGCCTACTGCCGTTGAATCTGTTTTTCATCGATTTCTCCGAGACGAAGAGTCTGCTGGATAATCCCTTCATGGAACGCTTGATCAGTGAAGGGTTTGACACCCCCCGCTATGAGTTGTGGTACAAAGGGGTGCTAGGTCTGTTTGAGTATCCGATGGGAGGAGCCAAAACAGACTTCTCTCCGTATGATTACGCACACAATCTGTGGTTGGATGTGGGCTGGTATGTAGGCTGGGTTCCCATGCTGCTGCTGTTGTTCATCCAGCTCAAGCACGTACCTTACTTGATTCGTTTTGTGCGGACGAGACCAAATCAATCGTACGGAGTCATAGGAATCTCGGTGTCCTTTCTGGTGGCGATGATGGTCGAGCCTACGCTGATCGCATCCTATACCTATGTTACCTTGTTTTTCTTCTTTATCGGCTACATGAAAGGATTCCATCTGCAGGCGGATCTGGCAGGGAAGGAGGGGCGCAAGTGACGGCAGCACTGCATTTGCCAAAAGTAAGCATCATTACGGTGACCTATCAGGCAGGACCGAGGTTGGACGCTACGATCCAAAGCGTCATGGGGCAAACGTATCGCAATAAAGAGTATATTGTCGTGGACGGAGGATCCACGGATGAGACTCTGGCACTCGTAGAACGCTATCGCCGCTTTATCAACACCGTGATTTCCGAACCGGACGAAGGCATTTATGATGCCATGAACAAAGGGCTAACCATGGTCTCGCCCGACAGTGATTACGTCATTTTCATGAATGCCGGTGATGTCTTCTACAATCATGTTGTGCTGGATGCGCTTCTACCGGGGCGTTCAGGAGAGGGACATTTGTATGGAAACATTTATCAGAATGGGAGTGCCGTATCACAACCTGACCAGCTGAGCGACTTTTATCTGAGTACCCAAATGATCTGCCACCAATCCATCTTGTTCGCGACAAGGCTTCATCGACGTGTCCGGTATGATTGTCACTATTCGATTTCGGCTGATTTCAAAGCTGTTCTGGAGATGCGGAAGAACGGGGACACGTTTGAAAAGGTGGATCAGGCGATCTGTAAATATGAAGGCGGCGGAGTCAGCGAACGGCAAAGACAGGAATTATTCCGGCAGAGACACGAAATTCTGCTGCAATACCCCATGCTGTTGCGGATGTACAGAGGGAAGACTTTTCTCAAGCGCTGTCTGCCATTTCGAAACCAGTTGAGGATGCGATGACTATGGGGAAACACGTATTGTACATTGCGGGAAAGCTGTTCCCGGTCAACTCTGGTGATGCGATCTATTCACTCGGTATTCTGGAGAGAATCACCAGTGCCGATAGCACGTTTGATGTGCTCTCCTACCAATACGACGATACCAATGCCGAAACCGATGAGTATCGCTACTATTCCACACTCTTTCGCCAAATGAGGCTGGTTCCGTATCACCCGACGAAATGGGAGAACTACAAGAAAATCCTCATCTATGGCGACAGCACTCAAAAATATTTGCAGAGAATGATTCAGGAAGCGGATCAACTCTTGTCACAGACTCACTATGACGTCATCATTCTCGATCACTTACGGATGTTTTTTCTGTATGAAACGATTATGAAGCACATCGATCGAAAGCGAACCAAGCTCGTGCTTATCCAACATAATATCGAGCATCTGAACGCACGGGAAGAAATCAGGTATCAGGCCAGGAGCAAAGATAAATGGAAATTGCGCCTACTCAATCGAGGGATCAAAAGGCTGGAATATCAAGCGATTCACGCGGTCGACGATATCTGGGTCATTTCCGAGGAGGATAAAAAGCTCATTTCGGACATGGGAAAAGCCGCCAGTCAAATCCACGTGATTCCTCCTTACTACAATTATCCGACGATCAAAGAGAGAGAAGACGTAGAGCGGCCGTCCTACAATCTGCTGCTCTTGGGCAGTATGGAATGGTACCCCAATGTGGTTGGGGCCGTCTGGTTCATCGAAAATGTGTTTCAGGAGCTCGTCAAGCAGGATGATCGCTACCGGCTATTCGTAGTCGGACGTAATCCCAGTCCTCGGATTCAAAAATACCATTCAGAGCAAATTCTTGTGACCGGAGCCGTCAAATCCGTAGACGAATACATTCGCAGCTGTGATTTTCTCATCGTCCCGAACACGCTGGGTGGCGGCGCGAAAATCAAGATACTCGAGGGTATCATGAAGGGCATTCCGGTACTGGCGACCAAAGAAAGCACGGTCGGTTACTCCGAAGACATTTTTGACGAAGATTTTTGTGTCAACCACCCGCAGACGTTTGTTCAAAAAATCATTCAGTTAAATAAGGACGCGACAAAGAAGGTTTCCTTTGTGAACAAGGCGAGAATCATCATTGCTGACAATCAAAAACTGAGAGGGATTCTGGGCTAGTAAGCGGCAAGCGGACGAAGAGAGAGAAAGGGGGCCGTTAGAGTTGCTGGTAACAGCGAAAGGGCTGAGGAGTTTAGCGAGTGACCTGCAATCGTGGGAGAATCCGGATTATACCTTTCGGTGGAGAGGTTTTCTCTACTTGCTGGGAATCCCACCTGGGGCTGCATCTATTCGAGAGCTTTCTCGATTGATAGCGTCGAGGGGAATCGATCGTGCACTGATGGCGTTGAGGGGCCATTTCTTTATGGTGGTGAAGGAAAAACAGACGCATAAGTACACCTGCTTTACGGACAATAATGGCGGTTATACCGCCTTTCATTCCAAAACAGCGGTTGCTACATCATTTTTAGAGCTGGTCTCCTATCAGGGATTGACGCCTTCTAGCCTAGACCGAGATTCCGTTCTGGAGTTTGTCAACTTTGGAAACGTGTTCTCCAATAAGACGCTAGTCGAGGGCATTTCCCGGATTGATCGTAACCAGATCATCCGTTTTGGGCCGAACGGGAAGAGTGTCCACTCCAAAAATTTGGCTCCGATCGATGCGGGAAAAGGTGATTTTGACTACCTCCCATTTTTCGAGAAGTTTGCTCAGTCCATCAAGGAGTATCGACTGAGTGTGGACTTGACAGGTGGGGTGGATTCACGACTGATTGCGGTCCTCTTGGATTACTTTGGCGTTCCGTTTGAAACGACTGTTTCCGGGATGGACGGTATGGAGGACGTCGAGATCGCAAAGGAAGTGGCTGCCGCCATGGGGACAACGCTGTATGTGACTCGTCCCAGCATCGACGGCTTAGAGGAAAGCATCCCAGAGGTGTTTCGGGTCAGTGACGGATTAAACGATGTCTTCAAACATTATCGGTCGTTTCAGCATAATCAAAATCGGGTGAAAAGAGGCGTCGAGCTTGCCTTGAGCGGTATTGGCGGCGAATTTCTAAAAGACGAATTATGGCTGCAGGACTTCCCATTTTATACGAGCAAAACCTCGCGGCTTGATCGCATGTTCACCATGTTTATGCTCCCCATCCCGTGCAAAAACGACTATTTTACCGTGGAGTATGCGGACTCGAACCAAAAGCTGCAAAACACAACGATACATAACCTGGCCCGCTATGAAATGGACACCAACACCAAAACGTATGACAACATCTACTACTATTACGAGCTTCCTGCCATTGGTGGTGGATTTATCTCCGCAGCCAATCGTGTACTGCCCAGCTATGCTCCCATGATGGAGCTCGACTTCGTACAATTCGGCTTCAATTTGAAGCGGCGAGAGCGATTTTTCAATACCTTTCATCGCAAGACGATCTCCAAGGTGAATCCACTCATCTCCAGAATTCGAACATCAGAGGGCGGGATTTCCGTATCGGCAGACAAGTGGGAAGTCGGCAAAGACATTCAAAAATATGTGTGGGACAAAGGTGCTCGTCTCATGAAAGTGATCGAACGAAGGCTCTTTCACGGTTCCTATACGAGGCAGCCTGCTGATCATCCGGAATTGTCCAATCGAATCCGGGAATCAAGGTTGGCGAAGAATGCGATAGAGCTGTTAAAGGAGGAAAAAATCTTGCAAGGGAATGTTCGGTTGCAAGATATCCATGACGCCCATCTCAGTCATTTCTTATCGCTGTTTCTCTTTATGGAGTTTCTTCACTCTACCAAAGGGCAGCGTCATGGCACGTAAAGCGGGAAGGAACGAATGATAGCTAATGGGGGAGTGTTCTTGTTACTTACGCGTGAAGGTATGACGACAGACGATTCCGGATTTCATCGATGGGAAAACGACAAGGCTGTTTTTTACTGGAAAGGCTTTTTGTATATACAGGGAATATTGGCGGGGCTGCCTTCCGTGCGGCATTTTGCGACGTTCTTTACCGAGGCGACCTTGGACCAGGACGTCCTGCAATTGAAAGGCAGCTACTTGATGGTCATGAAAGTGAAACCAGTGAATCAGTATTACTGCTTCGTCGATTCGAGTGGTTGCCACGACGCTTTCTATACGGAGGATACTATATCCAGTTCCTTTCTCACGCTGGCAGCGCACAAGAATCTGAACATTACCAAGATGAACCGTCAGGCGATTATGGAGTTTCTCAATTTTGGTCATTTGTTTGAAAATAAAACGTTCTTCGAGGCGATTCGAAAAATCGACAGTAATGAACTGCTCGTATTCGACCGTGGAAAGGTCAAGGTCAAACAAAAAAAGCTCTCACCCATCTATGATGAATCACAGCCAGCCGTAGATTTTCATGCGTTTTTTCAGCAATTATCCCAGTCCCTGCGTAATCAGAGGGTTAGCGTGGATTTATCGGGTGGGATCGACTCCAGGCTGATCGGCGTCTTGCTTCATTATTATGGCGTCGATTTTGAAACGACCATCTCAGGGAGGGAGGGCATACAGGATGTGGACATACCCAGAGAGGTAGCTGACTTGTTTGGAGTTTCTCATCATGTGACCTACCCGATCGTGGATCATCTGGAGGAGGAAGTCGAAGAATTGTTTCGGATCAGTGATGGCTTGCACGACTTTCTACGTCACTATCGAACCCTTCAGCATAACAAGAACCGCGTCCAGCGAGGAATGGAAATTGCCATTACCGGAATCGGAGGGGAATTGTTCAAAGACTTTTTCTGGCTGCAGGATTTTCCTTTCTACGCCAGCAAAAAGGCAAATCTGAGTCGTCTTTTCCATACGCGGTTTCTTCCTATCCCGTGTGGTCAACACTATTTTGACGATTTGTATGTTCCTCTCCAGCAAAGCCTTACCGAGCAGACGCTAGACGAGTTTTCCCCTTACGTGCTAGAGACCAATACCAAGACGTATGACAACATTTACTACCATTATCGGATGAAGTCGATCGCGGGCAAATATTTGACGGCTGCCAATCATGTGCTGCCAACATACGCACCTTTGCTGGACGAAGACCTTGTTCGATATGGATTTCAATTAAACAGAAGGGAGCGCGTTTTCAACAGTTTTCACCGCAAAATCATCACCCATCTGAATCCAGAGGTGTCAAAAATCCGGACATCGGAAGGCGGAATCTCTGTCTCTACCCATCGATTGGAGGTGGCAAAGGACGTACGAAAATACGCGGTCAGTTATTCCAAACGGCTGATGAAGCTGCTGGGAAGGAAGGTGCTCAAGAAAAGCTATGCGGCAGACAGCCCAGAGCATCCCGAGCTGTTCACGACGATCAGACAACTCCGCCATACCCAAGAGTCACTGAGCCTGTTAAAAGAGGTTCACATACTGCATCCCGATTTGACGATCGATCAGATACACAATCAGCATTTGGGAAATTTGATTTCATTGGCGACGTTGATCTTTTATCTGGACAGAAAGAAAACAGAATCGAAAGGGCAGCAAGCAGGTCTCCGGGGAGAGAGACAGATGTCGATTCTTTCCCACTCGTAGTGAATTCTTCGACAGAACAGGGTGAGTATGCATGCTGATCACGAGTGAGGGCATTACACAAATACAAAAAAAAGAGCAGGTCTGGGAGGATGCCAACTATATCGTTGGCTGGAAAGGCTTTGTCTTTATTCTGGGAGTGGCGGCAGGAATCGAGTCCGTCATGGCTTTTGCAGACGAACTCCGTATGAGCGGCATGATAGCAGCAGTCAAAATATTAAAAGGTCACTTTTTTATGACGGTCTACGACAAACATGCGGATATGTACTATTCGTTCATTGATAACAGCGGAGCATTCGAGGCGTTTCACATGGAGTCTGTCGTCTCTACGTCTTTTCTCACTTTGGCGAGGAAAAGTGGATATGGCAAGGAGCGGGTGTCCAAAGAATCCGTTATTGAATTCCTGAATTTCGGAAACATCTATCATAACCGTACGTTGGTGGAAGGCATTTGCAAAATCGACTGCGCTCAGATTATCGTCCTTTGCAATCATAAAAAAACGATCCTATCTAAGGAACTGGAGACCCTAGACGATGCTTGCCCCGATGTAGACGTCATGGAATTTTTTCGATTGTTCAGCCAGTCTGTTAAACGGATGAAGGTAAGTGCGGATTTAACAGGCGGTGTAGATTCTCGGCTCGTGTGTGTGCTGCTCGATCATCATGGAGTTGCCTTCGAGGCGGCTATCACAGGCATGGAAGGTATCCAGGATGTCGAGGTTCCCAAGCATGTCGCCAAAGCTCTTAAGCATGAGCTGCATATTTCAGAGCCATGTGTCGATCGACTGGAGCAAAACGTTCCGGAGCTGTTTAACTGGTGCGATGGAATGAACGATCTATTCAAGCACTATCGAACTTTGCCACATCACAAGAATCGGGAGGAGCGAGGAGTTGATCTCGTCATTTCCGGTATCGGCGGAGAATTTTTCAAAGAAAATATGTGGGTGCAAGACTTTCCCTTTTATCTGCGCAAAAAGGCTAACATTCGCCGCTTTTTGCGGATGAGGATGCTGCAAATCAAGTGCAAGAGTGCGTATTTCGCTGGAGAATACAAAACGTTGAACGACAGCTTTGAAGATCGGGTGGTCCAAAAGCTGGGATGTTATCTCTTGGATACGAATACGAAAACGTACGACAGCATCTATTATCATTTCCGGATGAAAACAGTAGCTAGCACGTTTATTTCCGCGGCGAGTCATCTATTTGGCTGCTCCTCTCCTGTTCTGGAGTACGATCTGGGACGGTACGGCTTTCATATGAAGCGAAGGGAGCGTTTTTTCAATCAGTATCATCGCAAAATGATTACGAGGTTAAACGCACCCGTTGCCAAAATCCGTACAGCAGAGGGCGGCATATCGGTCTCCTATGAAAGGACGGAAATGCTGAAGGATATGATCAAATACATTCGCAATCGGACGAGAAGAGCGACGAAGGTGTTGGGCCGCAAGCTCTTCCATAAAACCTATTTGCAGGAAAGTCCGGAGCACCCCGAATTGTACGGGACGATCCGCAATATGCAGGTGACGAAAAAGTCAATTGCTCTGTTGAAGCAGGAAGGAATCTTGGACGGTCAGCTGAAGATGAGTGAGATTCTGGATACTCATTTGGGGAACATGGTGACGATTGCCTTGTTCATGCGCTTTCTCGAGGGAGAGGACGTGCGGGGAGGGCAGGTGGATCAGCAGGAAAGCGATTTGGCGGTGGCTACTGTATAGCATGTAGAAGGGGCGGGATCACATGATCTCGCCCCATTTGTATCTATTATCCGGCTTGCTTGGTTTGGCCATATGTTGTCAATTCCATTTCGGGGATAAGCGCGATGAGCTCCTGGAACTGATGGGTAATCGAGGCTCCGCACAGATCGTTGATAGTACCGTTTTCTGAAAAAATCGGATGGCACATGATTTCTACCGATCCAGTCCGGTTTCCGCCATTTTTGTAGATGGCAATCATGTCCTCAAATTCTCCAAAATAGTTGACCCCGCGCAGTCCTTTTGACGACAGGATTCCGTTGTAGAAGGACTTGTATACTTTTTTCGCTGCAGACATGTCAGTACCGATGTTACGTGTCAAACGCAAGAAGGGAATATCTTCTTCCTTGAGAACATCCATAATCAATGTCCCGATCATGATTTCTGTATGTACGTGGTTGTGGGAATCGGCGTGTGTGAGTGGCAAGCCATGTTGGCGACATCGGCGGATTTGCGCTCGCAGCTCATTAGCCAGAGCTATTTTATCATCCGCATTCATGGGGAGGAACAGGTGAGAGAGCGTGTTGTTCTTCGGGAGAAAATAACCATCGGCATCACAAAATCGTGGGCATTTCCGGATGCCATCTGTCAGCGGCAGGCTCTCTGTCAAATTGATATGGAGCCCGATATGGTTTTGCAATTTTTCCTCGTGAGCTCTCTGGCAGGCGGCTTCGAAAGACGATCCATTCGCGAAGATCGTTGTGGATGACAGGGCGCCTATCGAAAATGTCTGGATGATAGCGTCGTCCGTGGAAGGGGACATGCCGAAATCATCCGCATTAATGATGATCTTCATAAACTCAACTCCTATTTCTCTTGCAAAAGCTTTCGGAAAAGGGGGGGGCAGAAAGAAGGGGCGTTCTTTATTACGAACATATAAATCTATTATGAGACTACCAGAACTTCCAGTCAACGGCTTTTTGTTTCTGATAGACTCGGACATAGTCAATGTCATGGAATTGAGGAAACATGGTTGTTTCATCTGGCGATCCCGGCCAGTTTCCTCCAACAGCTGTGTTCAGGTACAAATAGGCAGGCGTGCTTTGGACATGCGAGGTAGAGGAATAGCGCTCGATTCCATCGATGAACCACGTGATTTTTCCTGGTTCCCACTCCACGGTAAAGGTATGAAATGCCTCCGAGTAATCAGGACCAACGTAAGTACCCGTATACTGCTGCGGGATCCATCCCAGCCAGTGATGAGTCAGGTAGATTTTGTTCGGCTCATGTCCGAGCATTTCCATGATGTCGATTTCATAGGGGGAAGCGTGGTCGCTCGGTGGCATCCAATGGGCAGGCCAGATCCCTTGCCCTCTCGGCAGACGTGCGTGTATCTCCACTTTGCCGTATAAAAAATCATACTTGAATCTCGTTTGGAGCGCACCCGACGTGTAGTGCAGTCCTTTATAGTTTCGTTTATCTGTGCGAATTCGCAGGTATCCGTCTTTCACCGACACGGCTTCCGGGGTGTAGTATTCGAGTTCGTTGTTGCGAGGAGAAGCGACATCGAGCACATTCCATTTGGACTGGTCGACAGCGGGGCCATCGAATTCATCGCTCCAAGCCAGTGTCCACTGGTTTTCGTAATGATTCAGGCGTTCTCTCACAACCTCATAGAGCAGAGCGAGCAAGCAAATGAAAAGAAACCACAGGACGAGCCGTTGCCGGGCAAACATGGATTACCCCCTTGGATAGAAGTGTTTTCTTTCTACTGTTCATTATAACGAACAAAGGTCCTATTTTAAAAGCAGATTTGCACATTCCTCAAGATAAAAACAGGAGATAGACAGTCATAATCCCTGCGTCGGCGAGCATATGACTGATGATCGAGCCGAAAAGGGAACGCTGCCGATTTCGTAAATATCCCCAGAAAAGACCTGCTGCGAAAACGGGAACGACCATCATGACGTTATAAGGCGCGCTAAACAAGGGAATGACGGAGAGGAGATGATACAAGCTGTAAAAGAAAGCGGCCAGAAAGATGGCCGTTCTTGCTTTGTGCCTTCCCGTCAGCTTATGAAGCAGATAGCCCCGCCAGTATAATTCCTCCAACAACGGATTGAGGAATACCAGAATCGCAATGAGCCATCCCGTGACATCGCCGGTGAATTGCCATTTCACTAACAATTGTGACAGAGAAGCCCGGTCAAACAAAACGGAATGAAACAAGTAACCTCCCGTCACGATGAACAGAAAAAAACAGATTCCAGTCGCACTGCCTACGAGAGCGTTTTTGCGGTCACATACGAACCCGACCTGATGCAGGGCATCCTGCAAGCTCATTTTCTTGAGCAAAAGAAAATCAAACACCGGCACGAGAGCCAACCACCCATAAAAGAGAAGAAAGGCAAGCGGTACGTTGCTGCCTATTTGCAAACCGAAAAATAGCATCATTGTAGGGCCAAGTAATAAAAAGAAAAGAGTCATGAGAATCCCACCATGTCATAAAATTGGCGATTGTCGCGCCTATTCAGATGGTACATGGCGCCAACAGACAGCAATAGTACCAAATTCGATAGGTACCTGGGTTTCCCTTCGTCTCATTTTGATAGAAAAGTCTCGAAATGAGACGGATATAATCTCGAAATGATACTTTTTTATGCAAGGCAGCCATTTTTCTGTGAAAGTCCGCGCTGGCATGATCCTTGCTGTTAAGAAACGGAATCGTACAATCATGAGGAGGAGACATCTCGATGCCAAATGAACATTCGATTCAAGCGGTAGTCCCCGGGAGGAAGACAGGGGAGAAAGAAACGCGACTGCCTTCCTTTCTATCTCCAGAAGCATGCGTGAGAGCCCATGGGTATCTCCAATCCTTTTGCCAGTATCTGCCGACTCCTCTGGTCAGTCTGCCTGGGCTGGCGCAGGAGCTTCGAATCGGTCAGTTATTCGTAAAAGATGAATCCTATCGTTTTGGCCTCAATGCCTTTAAAGTGTTGGGTGCCGCTTACGCGATGGGCAGCTATTTATGTGAAAGGCTCGGGCGTTCCATCGAGGATGTAGATTTTGACATGCTGCGCTCCGAGGAAGTGAGAAGCCAAATCGGACCTGTGACGTTTGTTACCGCGACAGACGGCAATCACGGGAGAGCGGTTGCATGGGCCGCAGCGCAGCTTGGCCACCAGGCAGTCGTCTACCTGCCAAAAGGCTCTTCGCAGGAGCGAGTCGCTGCGATCCGCGAGGTGGGTGCCGATGCCCATGTCATCAACGGGAACTATGATGAAGCGGTCCGTCTCTCTGAAAAAGTGGCACAGGAACGAGGCTGGCAGGTGGTGCAGGATACTGCGTGGAATGGGTACACAACGATCCCGGCCTGGATTATGCAAGGTTATACGATGATGGCAGCGGAAGCGATCCGACAGATGGCGGAGCAACTCCCCGAAAAAAGGCCCACTCATCTGTTTTTACAAGCAGGAGTAGGCTCGATGGCGGGTGCCGTTCTCGGATACTTTGTCCAGCAGCTCGGGCAAGACTATCCAGTGACAGTCATTATAGAGCCTCATGCTGCAGCATGTATGTACGTATCGGCTAGTATCGGAGACGGAGAGTCTCATGTCGCAACGGGCGATTTGCAAACGATAATGGCGGGCCTGGCGTGCGGAGAGCCGAATCCGCTGGCTTGGGACATCTTGCATAATTACGCAGATGCGTATGTGAGCTGTCCTGACCATGTGGCGGCAACAGGGATGCGGATACTGGCCGCTCCGACTGGTAGCGATCCGAAGATTGTAAGCGGTGAGAGCGGGGCAATCGGTGTGGGGTTATTGGCCGCAATCATGCAAAAGGAAGAAGGCAGACTACTGAAAAGACAGCTGGGAATCGATGAAGATTCGGTCATCCTCTGTTTTAATACGGAGGGCGACACCGACAAGGAGCAGTACAGACGCATTGTCTGGGAAGGAGCCTGGCCGAGCGTATAACAGCAGTCCAGAATCGAAACGAAATGGGAGGACGAGCATATGCATGTAACGATTAAACGCGATGAACTGGTTTCTTTGGTACAGGATCTCATTCGGATCGATTCGGTGAATCCGTATCTGGACGCGGACGGGCCAGGCGAAAGGGAGATCGCTGAATTTATCAAGAGACGGCTCCTGGAAAGTGGGTTGGAGGTACGGCTCGTGCCAATCAATGAGACGGCCGTTAATGTCATCGGTATTCTCCGAGGCAGCGGCGGAGGAAAATCGCTTCTCTTAAACGGTCACATGGATACCGTGAGTGCCAAACGGATGGCGATCGGACCATTCGAGCCGACCCATGAGGATGGCAAAATATATGGACGCGGCAGTCAGGACATGAAAGGCAGTCTCGGAGCAATGATTGCAGCAGTCGAAGCAATCAAGCGGGCAAATGTGCCGCTGGCAGGTGATGTCATTCTCACGTTCGTCGCAGATGAGGAATACAAGAGCATTGGGACGGAGGCTCTGGTAAAAGAGTATCGTGCTGACGCTGCCATCGTATGCGAACCGTCCGACTTGGATATTGGCGTCGTGCACAAAGGCTTTGCCTGGGTGAGCTGCGAGGTCAAAGGGAAGTCAGCCCACGGCAGTCGTCCGGCAGAGGGTGTGGATGCCATCGTTCATGCTGGAAGGGTCCTTCAGGAGCTGGATCGACTCTCGCTAAAGCTGAAGGAAAAGCAGCACGCTATCTTGGGCTCGCCCTCCGTTCATGCTTCGTTGATACAAGGGGGAACGGAATTGTCCACCTATCCTGATTATTGTCGTCTGGATTGGGAACGCAGGACGATACCAGGTGAGACCGAGCAGGAAGTGGCCCAGGAAATAGAGGCGATCTTACAAAAACTCCACTCCGAGGATGAGAGCTTTCAGGCAAATGCCGAACTCTTTTTCTGGAGAGAGCCGTACGAGGTCTCCACAGAAGAGCAGATCTTTGGCACGTTGGAAGCTGCTTGCCGCAACCATTTGGGACGCTCTCCTGGAATTACCGGTTTTTCCGGATGGACGGATGCCGCTCTGATTCAGGAGGCAGGGATACCTACTGTACTGTTTGGACCAACGGGAGCAGGCTTGCACGGGGCGGTGGAATACGTGGAAACGGACAGCCTTGTAGATATGGCCCATATTCTGGTCGAAACGATTTGTGAATATTGTCGCTAATGTAAATTCGGACACGAGGTTCCCTGGCTGCCACGCTATAATGGAGGTATAGGCATGAGTGAGAGGGGAATCTGTATGCCCTTGCATGAGATCCAGGAAAGTGTACAACAGATCGCCTCGGCGGTGGCTGCCGCACTGCGTGTAGAGGTGGAAATTGCCGATCATCGCTTGCTGAGGATTGCCGGCACGGGACGGACAGAAGCAGGGATCCTGCGTACAATGGCGGGAGAAGACCATGTGTACCGAGCGTCTTTGTTTGATGGGCGGCCGGTGGTCATTATGAATCCAGGGGCAGATGAGCGATGCCGACCCTGTACGCATTTTGGCAATTGTGACGAGACGGGAGAAATATGCTGTCCGATCACGTTGGATGGAAGGAACGTGGGGGTCATCGGCTTGCTCGCCTTTGATCAGGAGCAGCGACAGCGCTTGTTTGCGGATGTCGACGCCATACTGCCCTTTTTACAAAAGATGGCGGAGCTGATTGCCAGTAAACTGAAGGAGCATCTCACTTACGTCGAGCAGCAGCTGACGCTGGAAAAGCTGCGTATTGTCATGGATGACCTGGACAAGGCCATGCTGACTGTGGATCAGTCCGATCGGATCGTTTCTGCCAATCAGCGTGCTCGCCACTATTTGGGGATGACTGATCCATCCGAGAACAGGAATAGAAGAAATTCCGAGCAAGAGGCGCAGTGGATCAAAGCGATTCGTCAGGCGGTGGACGCAGGAGTGACACCGCAAAAGGTCATGCTAAAGGTCGACGGTTCGGAAAAAGAGTTTTTGTTTTCAATCAAACCGATACAGCTAGCAGGGACGACGAGAGAGTGGGTCATCATTCTGGATGATGTGCATGAAGTCGTCGAGATCGCCAGGCAGGTCGGAGGCTTCCGTCAGCAGGACGCGTTTTCGCAAATTGTGGGTACCAGTCCTGCAATCACACAGGCAATTGAGGTGGCTAGGCAGGTGGCAGCGAGCGACTCGACCGTCCTGCTTACAGGTGAGAGCGGCACGGGCAAGGAGCTTTTTGCCAACGCGATTCATCAGGCAGGACATCGAAATAAAGGCCCGTTTGTATCCATCAATTGTGCAGCTATTCCGGAGCAACTACTGGAGAGCGAGCTGTTCGGCTATGAGGACGGCGCATTCACGGGAGCTCGCAAAGGCGGAAAGAGGGGCTTGTTTGAGGCAGCCGATAAAGGGACGCTTTTTCTCGATGAAATTGGAGATATGTCTGCCCATCTGCAGGTCAAACTGCTGCGAGTCTTGCAGGAGAAACAGATCGTGAGGGTAGGTGGAGCGGGAAGGACGATCCGCGTTGATGTGCGAATCATTGCTGCGACACATCGCAATCTGGAGGAATTAGTTGCTGCGGGTTCATTTCGGACTGATTTGTACTATCGTTTGCATGTTATTCCTATCCACCTGCCATCGCTGAGGGAGCGTCGAGAAGACATCTTAACGCTGGCAAACGGCTATCTGCAAACGTGTACTGCCAGACTGAACAAGCACATGAAGGAATTTACACAGGAGGCGCAGGCGCTCTTGTTTCACCACGACTGGCCGGGAAATGTGCGGGAGCTGGCCAACGTGATCGAGTATGCCGTGAATATGGAAACATCTTCGTGGATACGGCCAGAAAGTATTCCTTTCCATGCGAAAAGAGAGTCTATGCCGCAAGGGCTCTTCGGTGCAGCAGGTACCAACCTTGAACAACCACTCAACCTGAAAGAAAGGGAGCGAGCGGCGATCAGCTATGCCTTGCAGCTGGTCAAGCAGGATAAACGACGGAAAGAGGAAGCGGCACATTTGCTGGGGATTAGTCGTGCTACCCTGTTCCGAAAGATAAAGGAACATCGTCTGACATAAGGAACAATCAGGATGGAAAAAAGGAGGGGGCCAATAAAATGGCTCCCTCCTTGGTTCGTTATATCCAGGACAAAAGACGTAATTGTGGGCTTATATCAATGTTGGTGCATATCCATAAACCTGTCCGAATATGGTTTTATAAGTCAGAAAATTCCGAAATAAACAAGGAGGGTAAAAATTGAAACGATTTGTTCCAGGACTTTTTGCGATTTTTCTTCTGACCCAAACAGGGGTGGCTTCAGCTGCATCTTCATCGGAAGGCTATGTGCCGTTCCTCCAAAGGCCATTCGTGCCTGCTCAGGCTGCTCTGCAGGTTGAGCAACACACATACCCTGAAACGAAACCTCTGCAGACGGGGACGTTCGATATCCAGCACTATCCTACCTTTGACGAAGTACAGTACTGGCTGGAGAAGTGGGCGAAGCAATACCCCGGTCTGGTGGAGCTGTACTCGGCTGGCAAATCGCTGGAGGGAAGGGAGATTTGGCAAATTACCATCACCAACAAAAAGTCTGGTAAGCCTACCGAGAAGCCGGCCATGTGGGTGGGGGCAAACCGGCATTCCGGGGAGGTGACCACGAGGGTAGCAGCCCTTCATTTTGCCCAAACGCTGCTGACCAAATATGGAAAAGATCCCGAAATCACCCGACTGCTCGATTCGGGTACCTTTTACGTGCGGCCGGTAGAGAATCCCGATGGGTCCGAGCTTTATTTAAACACTATTCAGACGAACCGCTCCACGAACCGCCCATTTGACAACGATGGCGATGGCGTCATGGACGACGATCCAGCGGAGGACCTGGATAGCGACGGATACTCCCGGCAAATTCGTCAGTATGTCGGAACAGGCAAAGGCAATTACATAAAAGATCCATCCGATTCCTCCGGTCGCTTGATGAAGCAGGTCGGTGAAGGAAAGGGCGATTTCCGCGTTCTGTCCGAGGGAATCGATAACGATGGCGACGGCAAGTTCAATGAGGACGGGATTGGCGGGCTGGATCTGCATCGCAACTATCCCGAGAACTGGCGCCCCATGACAGAGGAAACCGGCATGGGCTGGACACAGGGCGGAGCAGGTGAGTACCCGCTCTCGGAGCCGGAGATGAGGTCGGTCGTGCTGTTCCTTTTAGACAATCCGAACATCTCGGTTGTAGAAACGATGGACACGTCCGTGCCGATGCACCTGCGACCCCCTTCGACCAGCAAGAGTGAAGAATCCATGTTCCCAGAGGATCTGAAGTATTACCTCCACTTCGACAAGAAAGGGCAGGAGCTGAGCGGCTATCCATGGGCGGGAGATGTGTACTATACCTATAGCACAAGGAACGGCGGAACGGAGGGAACCCCGCTCTTTGGCCATTCGCCTGACTGGGGGTATTTCCAATACGGCACCATTTGGTACGGCGACGAGCTGTGGGGGAAACAGGAGTACGTCGAGGACTACAATGGCGACGGCAAAAAGGATGAGCTTGACCAGCTCTGGATGAACGATCATCTGCAAGGAGTAAAGGGCAAGCTATTCCAAAATTGGAAGGCGATCGAACATCCGCAACTCGGTAAAGTAGAGGTAGGTGGCTGGAATCCCAAGTTCTGGAATCAAAATGCACCCGCTGGCCCGATGCTGCAGAAAGCAGTCGAGAAACAGACCGGATTCAACCTCGAGCTCGCCAAATCGCTGCCAATGCTCGCGGTGAAGGACACAAGCGTGAAGAAAAATGCGGACGGCACAACTACGATCAACGTAACCGTCGCCAATGAAGGTTTCCTCCCGGATGCATTGAAGCAGGCTTGGTTGGTCAAGATTGTCCGGAAGGGAACCGCTGCGATAGAATTGAGCGATGGACTGACACTGTCGGATGAGAATGCCAAGCCGACCCTAGATGCAGGGTTCTTTGGCGGAGCACTGGACGAAGAGGAACGCGTCAAGACGTTCTCTTGGACAGTCAAGGGGTCTGGCAAAGCTACAGTCACCATCCGCTCTACTCGCGGCGGTACCGTCACGGTGGACGTGCCAATACACAATTGATTATCGTCAATCTCAAGTGAGCGGGCAGGCGTTATGATGCCTGCTCTTTTTGCTGAAGTCGGGTACTCGCGTAGCCAGCCTTTTTGGATTAGCACTCTATTTGTGGTATCATGTCTCTAGCAATGCGATTTTTCAAACTGGAGGGAGGATAGACACATGAAAATAAGAGAGATCGTAGGATGGATCCGTTCCATTGGATTTGCTGTCATCTTCGCCCTGGTCCTCGGAATCTTTGTGTTCCAGCCATACAAGGTGGATGGTCATTCCATGGATCCGACCCTGCAAGACCAACAGCGCATATACGTGAGTAAACTAGCCCATACGTTCAACTATTTGCCGAATTATGGTGAAATCGTCGTGATCGACAGTCGCGTGGACAGAAATCGTTCCTTGCTGGATGATGTGACGAATCATCCGCTTGTTGGCATGCTGACAGGCACAGGAGATGACCATTCCATGTACGTCAAGCGTGTCATCGGCAAACCAGGTGATGTATTGGAATTTAAAGATAGCAAGGTTTACCGGAATGGAACAGCATTGAACGAGCCGTATATCAAAGAAACAATGGATTATGTAGCTGATGGTAAAATGACAGTCCCAGCTAATCACATCTTTGTGATGGGGGATAACCGCAACCACAGCACGGATTCCAGGGAGATTGGTTTCATCCCGGTCGATCACATTATGGGAACGATGATCGAAAATCCATTTGCATCGTAATAAACGAGGGTTGTCCGAACGTGGGCAACCTTTGTCTGTGAATCGTATGTCGCAATCTTCTGCCAAAGTAAAGGAGGGTTCTGCATGCCCAGCATCTTGATCGCGGACCGTGATGCCAATGAACGTATCGGAATCGGCTGGTTAATCACGAGCTGCGCCATCCCATACGATCAGGTCTATGCGGCCGCAACAATGGCAGAAGTCATAGAATGCATGGAGTCCCATAGGCCTGATGTGTTATGCCTGGAATTGGACATGATCGGACGTGGGCAGTGGGAAGCGCTCAAGCTGCTGGTCGAGCAATATCGTCCACTCGTCTTGGTCATGACGGCAGAAGCGACTTTTGAGCGGGCTATGCAAGGAATTGAGCTAAATGCGAGTGACTTGTGGCTGAAACCGCAGACGCCGGAGACGATCAGGAGAGTACTGACGAGGTATTGCCAGGAAAGAAAAGATGGCAATGTGCTAGGGCATGAGACGCAAGGTAAGGCGGGCGGAGTCGATCCGGTT
>JARDZO010000078.1 GCA_029240815.1 Brevibacillus sp. | reverse complement strand
GTATTGCGAGGATCAAGGGAGCAAAAACTTAGTTCCCCAATCGTTGCGCTTCGATGGGCATGGGTGAACAAGTGAAGAACGAAGTCATCAAATATGTCTATTCGACGTGTCACGGGAGCGATTGAATAAGGAGAACCAAGCTTTCATTCTTCAAAGGCATTGTCCCACGAAGGGTTTTTCTCAAAAACTTCTTGAAAAGCTCCCTCGAGAAGGCAAGTGAAAGGGGGAAGGCTGGCCGAGGAAAAAGGGGAAATAAGCGGAAGATCTTAGGAACACCAACCAAGGCGTAATGGAAAAAACGAAACACGGTTGTAAGCGTCCACCTCTGAGAAGCTCCCCGAGACGGCTACTTTGGACGCGGTTTCGTTTTTTATATGGAGCCGGACAGGGATGACCCCTAGTAGGTGTTCCTATAAAGCTGGAGCGTTTTCCCCTTTTTACTCCCCTCCACTACAGTCCGACCTAGTAGAAAAAGGAAGCGAGTGTATTTCCCGCGTTTTCTAAACTTGGCGGGAGGATGGGTTAGAGTCGATCGTTATAGAGTTTCGTCAGAATCTACTGCAATCCCGTATTTTTTGATCCGCCGCATCAGAAGCGATTGGGTGATGCCGAGAGCTGCCGCTGTTTTGCGAGTGCTCTTGTGCGTCCGAAGTGCCTGAGAAATGATTTCGACCTCTATCTTATCAAGCCGTTCTACTAAAGAGAACTTTTCTCCCAGTGACCAGATGTTCTCCTCGAAATCTCGAATACTTCGTAATTCCTCCGGCAGATCCGTTACTTGAATCTCATCTTCTTTGGCCGTGATGACGATGCGTTCCACGAGATTTTCCAGCTCGCGAACATTCCCTGGCCACTCATAATGATGCAAAATATCGAGTGCCTCAACGGAAAAGCGGCGTTTTTGATGATGCTTCGCATTGAATTTTTGTAAATAGTGATGCAGTAAAGGGAATATGTCTTCTTTGCGTTCACGCATGGGTGGAACATTGATTGGGAGAATGTTGAGACGGTAGTACAGGTCGTGCCTGAATTTTCCCATCCTGACGAGGTCGAGGAGGTTGGCGTTTGTAGCCGCGATGATGCGGATATCGGCTGTATAGGTCTTGGTTCCTCCGATTGGCATGAACGTTTTGTTTTGCAGCAGTAACAGTAGCTTGGATTGCAAATGATAGGGAAGCTCGCTGATTTCATCGAGAAAAAGTGTGCCTTTATCCGCCATTTTTACTAGACCGATCTTCCCGGATTGGTTGGCACCCGTAAACGCTCCTTTTTGATAGCCAAACAGCTCCGATTCGATGAGCGTCTCCGGGATGGCACTACAGTTCACATGGATAAAAGGAGACCCGCAGCGGTCGCTCAATTGATGGATATGGTCGGCCAGAAAGCTTTTCCCAACCCCGGTTTCCCCCGTAATCAACACCGTAGTATCGACAACAGCTACTTTTTTCACCAACTCGAGGAGGGCGAGGTAGGAACGGCTGCTCCCAATCAATACTTGGGACATGTTCTGATGGGCCTCTCGTTTCATGAGCTGGATTTCTTCGCTATACCGTTTGAGCAGGGAAACGGTCTCCTCCAGCTGAGAACTGGCACGAGCAGCCTCCGTAATGTCACGAGAGTGCGCGACAATCAGCTCTGGATTTCCTTTTTCATCAGGAATGATGTGGCCTGTCACGAGAAATTTCCCCTTGTTGTTCACGAGTTGAATGGTAGTGGTGGGCTTTCCAGTTTCAATGACCAGGCGAGTCACGGATGGTTTGTAAATGCCCATTGCTTCCAAATCAACGACATTGCGTCCAATGAGCTCCGATTTAGGTAATCCACACAGATTTTCACTTGCTTGATTGAGCCAGAGGGTCGTTCCTTGCGCATCCGAGATGTAAATGCCATCAGCTAAGGTATTGAAGATGTCAATCAGCTGGCTTGTCTTAAAGAAGGCAATGATCTGTGCATCCTTTTCCATTTCAACATTCTTCCTTCCTTTTTCATTGATGTTAAAATTCTCCTTATTGTAAAGTGAATCGATATGGTTAACAAGTGAATCGAGATCGATTCATTAGAAAAGAGTGTATTTTCAGAAGTGTCTCTATTTTGCCGATTCGAATTCGATTCACCCTGCGAATCGAGTTGGCATTTGACATGTGAAACAACTGAGCTGTCGGTTGGCACAGATGTTGCTTCATTCTCTATCACGAGGCGGTTTCTAAATTACGTGAGAGATAAGGATTTGCTTGCCATGCTATCAAAATGGGTCACAGTAGAAACAGCGATGGAAAACGTCAGAGATGGAGCCGAAATCCTGTACGGAGGCTTCGGAGGAGTAGGATCACCTCTGTTCCTCATCGACTATCTATTGCAAAAAGGAGTCCAAGATTTGACCCTCATCGGAAATGATGCCGGATTTCCTGAGTGGGGGATTGGGCGACTCATCACTAAGAGAAGAGTGAAAAAACTCGTCACCACCCACATTGGCTCGAATCCCGAAGCGGGTCGGCAGATGATGGATGGGGTGCTTGACGTGTCATTCTACCCGCAAGGCATTCTCGCAGAAAAGATTCGTTCGGGTGGAGTAGGGCTGGCGGGTATTTTCGTGGATGCGAGTCAGGGCTGGGAGACAGGAGCACAGAGTCCCATCATTCAAGTAAAAGACAATCGCTATCGTCTGGAGACTGCGATCAACGCACAGGTCGGCTTGATCTATGCCAAGTGGGCAGACTCCTATGGCAACCTGATTTATGACAAGGCGGCGAGAAATCTGAATCCTTTGGTGGCTATGGCTGCGGACATCACCATCGTGGAAGCGGACGAGATCATTCCAGTCGGGGAAATGGACCCGGAGCAGATCATGACGCCGGGTATTTTTGTGGATTACATCGTCAAAAGCGGCGGAGGGAGCGGGTGATGCGATTGGAAATGGACCAGCGTTATATGATCGCGCGCCGGGCGGCCAAAGAAATCGAGCCGGGCATGACGGTGAATCTGGGCATCGGTATCCCCGAGCTAGTTGCCGATTTTATCCCGCATGAATGGAATGTCATGTTTCATTCGGTCAATGGCATACTTGGCTTGGGTCCTACCCCCGTGACAGGAGAAGAGGACGCTCATGTGACGAATGCTGGGGGTGCACCTGTCTCGATTGTTCCCGGAGCTTCTTTTTTCGACACGACCGTAGCGTATGGCATCATCCGCAGAGGGAAGTTGGACGTCGCTTTTCTAGGTGGTCTGCAGGTGAATCGAAAAGGCGATCTCGCCAATTGGGTGGTTCCGGGGAAGCGCGTCTATGGCATCGGAGGCGGAACGGAGCTGGTGCGAAACACCAAGAAGGTGATCGTCATGATGAGCCATGTAAATGCGGAAGGCGAGCCCAAAATTGTCGGGGAATGTACGCTGCCTCTGACAGCCAGGAGATGTGTCGATCTCATCATCACCGAGAGGGCGGTCATCGAGGTCACTCCAGGCGGATTCGTTTTGACGGAGGTCATGTACCCATTTTCTCTGGAGGAAGTCATCGCCAAGACCGGGGCAACCCTGAAAATATCCGAGAATCTGCAACTGCCAGACTAGCCCGTTTGCGAGAGGAGGTGGAAAGGGGAACCACTAGCATGCTTGAACAATCAGAGAAAACAGGGGGTATATGAGATGAAAAAAACAATTGGTTCTATTGCTGGTCTATTGCTTTCGATGTCGTTATTCGTGGTAGGGTGTGGCCAAACCACCACTTCTGGGGGAGCTAGTGCTCCTGCGGGCGAAGCTTCGGCGATGACCAAAGATGCGGGTGTGTTCACTTTTGCAGCATCCGGTGAATATCAACCGTTCAGTTATTTTAAAGATGGTCAGTTGACGGGCTTCGATATCGAGATCGGAAATGAGATCGCAAAACGTCTGAATCTTCAAGCAAAACCGGTGACTTCTCCCTTTTCTGGCATTATCGCTGGGGTAAAAGAAGGTCGCTACGACGCTGCTATCGCCAGCCATGCCATCACAGATGAGCGCAAGCAGCAGGTGGATTTCGCCGATCCTTACTATTTATCTGGTGGACAACTCTTTACGCGTCCAGATGGCAACATTTCTACCTTGGAAGCATTGAAAGGAAAGGAAGTAGCCGTAGCGCTGGGTACTACCCATGAAAAAATGGCTCGTGAATATACGGACAACATCAAGACGTATGACAGCGACGTTACTGCGCTGCGTGCTCTGGAGCAAGGAAAGCATGATGTCGTGATAACGGACAGCGTCGTAGGCGAGATTGCGATTCAGCAAGGCTTGAAGATCCAGAAAAGCGGTGCAGCTCTCACAGAAGTACAGCATGGAATCGCGGTGCGCAAAGGCAACGCGGAGCTGTTGACCAAAATCAATGAGGCACTGAAGCAGATTCATGAGGACGGGACATACCTGAAGCTCAGCGAAAAGTACTTCAATCGCGATATCAGCAAAAAGGACTAGTGCCATAATCCATACGGCCTACCAAGCCGATCGACAGGTTTGGTAGGTTCATTCCATTACTAGCGGGAGGTGGCATAAAGGTGCCCAGTATTGCCCATTTGATAGAAGAGTTTTTCCGCACGCTGCCGTTGTTTATAAAGCCGTTGCTGCTGACCTTTGAGCTGACGATCGCCTCTGTTATTGTGGGGACGGTGATCGGACTGCTCGTTGCGTTGTTAAAGGTCTCCAAGATTCCGGTAGGTCCGTTTCTCGCCAATCTGTACATCACTGTGATTCGTGGAACACCTTTGATCGTGCAAATTTTTGTCCTCTATTTCGGTTTTTACAAGGTGATTGATCTGGGCCAATTTTGGTCAGCAGCACTCGCGCTTGCCGTCCACAGCGGTGCCTACATCGCGGAAATCTTCCGTGGTGCGATCCAATCCATTGACAAGGGGCAAATGGAAGCGGGTCTTTCACTCGGGATGTCCACTAGGCAGACCATGAGGCGTATTATTCTGCCCCAAGCGTTGAAACGTTCAATACCACCGCTCGGAAACCAGTTCATTTTGTCGTTGAAAGAATCGTCTCTGGCGGCTTTCATCGCAATGGACGAGCTGTTCTCCATGGCGCGCCGCTTGTCTGCGGAGACGTTTGATGAGATGACGTTTTTCCTCATCGTGGCGCTTTACTATTTGGTGATCGTCATGATCTTCACGTATTTCGTCAACAAAATGGAGCAGCGTTTGGCTAAAGGGGACTAGTAGGAGGATAAGCGATGAGAATGGGACAGGAAATGATTCGAGTACAAAATCTCAAGAAAAGCTTTGGGTCCAATGAGGTGTTAAAGGACGTGAATCTGACGGTGAAACAGGGCGAAGTAGCCGTCCTGATTGGCGCCAGTGGATCAGGGAAAAGCACGCTCATCCGCTGCATCAACTTTTTGGAGATCAAGGATGGCGGAGAGGTCTTCATCGAAGGGAAAAGCATTGATCCCAAAAAGGATGACTTGACACAGGTGCGGCAAAAGGTCGGCATGGTGTTTCAGCACTTCAATCTGTTTCCCCACAAGACGGTTTTGGAGAACATCATGGAGGCACCGCTGGTCGTCAGAAAGCCAAATAAAGAGGAGCTAAGACGAGAGGCTATCCAGCTTTTGAAAAAAGTAGGCTTGGAAGAAAAGGCGGATGTCTATCCGGCTAGCCTCTCCGGAGGTCAAAAGCAGCGTGTGGCGATTGCGCGATCTCTGGCGATGAAACCGGATATCATGCTGTTTGACGAGCCGACCTCAGCCCTTGATCCTGAGCTGGTTGGAGAAGTGCTGGAGACGATGAAGCAGCTGGCAAAGGAAGGGATGACCATGATCATCGTGACGCATGAAATGGGCTTTGCCAAAGATGTGGCCGATT
This sequence comes from Brevibacillus sp., assembly GCA_029240815.1. The sequence goes on along the minus strand of JARDZO010000078.1, from coordinate 13,886 downwards.
ATGTCGCCTTCATGAATCAGGGGAGGATCATTGAATTGGCACCGCCCCATGAGATATTTAACAACCCAAAGGAAGAACGTACCCGCGAGTTTTTAAATCGAGTGTTGTAGAGCAGGAAGCGACGGTGAAGACCTTCGCTTTTTTTGTACTATCGGAGTATAAAAAGTTTAAGGTTGATAGTATAAGCGAAACATAGCGAGACTTGGAACGAAAGTGAGAAAGCGAGACTTGTGCCCTTTGGGTACTAAGGCTCCGCCAGCGCCAATGCTTGACAAAGCCAAGTTTTCTAAACAATCTTTTATGTGCTGTGGTGGTGGGGAGAAGCAGGTTTCCGATCTGCGCTCCAGCCTACACCCCTCAGGGGAGTATAGACTGTCCGCTCCACAACGATTCACGGGGAAGCGGTAAAGTAGTAGCTGCTCCGAAGCGGATACAGAGGTACCGCTTCTGGATCCCGTGAATTCGTTGTTCCGCTAAGATGGGTTCCGGAGTCGCTCCGCCTGGAAACCTGCTTCTCCTGCCAGCTGTTGTGGTTTCTAGCTACCTGGTATTACGTGGTTCAAGGGATCAAAAGCTTATTCTGTCTATCGCTTGAGCTTCGAAGGGCGTTCGTGAAACAAGAGAAAAATGAAGTCGGAAAATATGTCTGTTTGGCGTGTCAAGGGAGCAATTGAATCAGGAGAACCAAGCTTTCATTCTTAGGAATTGTCCCACGAAGGGGTTTTTCTCAAAGAAACCCCTTGAAAAGCCCACAAAATAAGGCAAGTGGGTGAGTCAAAGCTGGCTGAGGAAAAAGGGGAAATAAGCGGATGATCTTTGGAACACCAGCCGAGGCGCAATGGAAAAAACGAAACAAGCTTGTAAGCGTCCACCTCTGAGGAGCTTCCTGAGACGGCTGCTTTGGACGCGGTTTCGTTTTTTCCATGGGGCTGGACAGGGATGACCCCCAGTAGGTGTTCCTATGAAGCTGGAGCGTTTTCCCCTTTTTCCTCTCCTCCACTACAGTCTGATCAAGTGGAAAAAAGGAGGCGGGCGCAATTCAAATTCCCGCATTTTTCGTGTTATTTACTCGGTTTTCTACTTTTCTGTCAAGTCTTGACCGATGATTCGGCTGCTGACCATAATAAGGAAAGGATATCGTTTTCTGGTAGGGGGAATACGCGTGAATCTCGCCTTAATGATGCCGTTGGCTGAGCGGACGGCTGTTCTGATTGTTGCGGCATTGCTGTTTACTCGCGTCCGTGCATTTCGCAGTATTTTGAACCAACAGGCTACGTGGAAGGAAAAAGCGGTCATGGTGCTCATCTTCTCCGCGATTTCCATTTTGGGGACGTATAACGGCATATGGTATCAGGATGCCATCGCCAACTCCCGCGTGATCGGTACAGTGGTCGCTGGGCTGCTGGCAGGTCCCTGGGTGGGCCTGATGACCGGATTGATCGCCGGAATTCACCGCTACTCCCTCGGTGGTTTTACTGATTTGGCGTGTGCGATTTCCACGATTAGTGAAGGGTTGATCGCAGGCTTGATATACCAGTTCCGCCGCAATCGTCAACAAGAAATCGGATGGACAACCGCTTTGATCGTCGGGTTCATCGCGGAGTGGATGCAGATGGGGATCATCTTACTGGTCGCACGTCCGTATGCCGATGCGCTGGCGCTCGTCCAGTTTATCAGTATCCCGATGTCTGTCGTCAATTCTCTCGGGATTGCCATTCTCGTCATCATTATTGATCTCGTCAAAAAAGAAGAAGACCGCATCGGTGCTCTGCAGGCGCAACGAACGATGCAGGTAGCAGACAAGACCCTTTCTTATTTGCGGGAAGGACTGAGCTATGCTTCGGCAAGAAAGGTAGCCGAAGAAATCTTGCGCACGACTCGCGTAGCGGCGGTGGCGATCACGGATACACAGACAGTGCTCGCCCATGTGGGAGCCGGTTCGTCCCATCACGTCGTTGGCGAAGGGATTACGACCAAAGCGACGCAGGCCGTACTGGACACTAAAGAAGTGATGATTGCCCGCAATCGGGAGGAAATCGGCTGCAAGGAGTCCAATTGTCCATTGCGCTATGCGATTCTCGTCCCATTGATGCGAAGACACGAGGTAGCGGGCGTATTGAAGCTGTACCAGGATCGTTCGCGCAAGCTTTCTGCCGTCGACCTGGAGCTCGTTCGTGGCTTGGGCAATTTGATCTCGACACAGCTGGAGCTGGCCGAACTGGAGAAGCAGTCAAGGCTGCTGGCGGACGCGGAGATCAAGGCTTTGCATGCCCAGATCAATCCGCATTTTCTGTTCAACGCTCTCAATACGATCGTTTCGTTCATTCGCTTTCGTCCAGAGCAGGCACGAGAGCTGTTGATTCACTTGGGAGAGTATTTCCGCCGAAACTTGCATGATTCCGGGGGGTACGTCAGCCTGGCAGAGGAGCTCGAGCATATCGAGGCGTTTCTGGCGATCGAGCGCGCACGTTTCGGGGAAAAGCTGCACGTCGAGTACGACATCGAACGGGATGTGGAAAGTGTGATCGTACCAGGGCTGATTTTGCAGCCATTGGTGGAGAATGCAGTCAAGCATGGTCTTTTGCCTAAGCGTGAAGGGGGGACTGTCCTTATCAAGGCCAGAAGATTGGACCATAAAACGCTGGAGCTGACAGTCGCGGATAATGGTGTTGGAATGGCTGCGGATCCCTTTGCTGCACCTCTGAACCACAAAGCAGGCAAACGCCGGTTATCTGGAATTGGCCTTTCCAACGTGAAAAGCAGGCTCCAATCCGTATATGGACAACCGTATGGGATTACCATCCAAAGTGTGGTTAAAGCGGGTACGACATGTGTCATTACATTGCCAATAGGAGTGAATGCCAGTGCTAAAAGTATTCATCGTGGATGATGAGGCACCTGCTCGTTCAGAGCTTCGGTACTTGCTGGAGCAGTTTCCGGAAGTGTCTGTCGTCGGAGAGGCGAGCAGCGGAGAGGAGGCGATAGACTCCGTTTTGCAAGTGGAGCCGGATGCCGTTTTTTTGGATGTCCATCTCCAGGATCGGGATGGCGTCGATGTCGGCCAGGAATTGTTGGAGTCGATGGTGAACCCACCGGTTATCATTTTTGCGAGTGCCTATGAGATTCACGCCGTCCGGGCGTTTGAGACGGATGCAATCGATTATATTGTCAAACCGTTCAGTGAAACGCGTCTGGAAAAAACGATGAATCGTGTGAGAAAGATGCTTCGCAGTACGGACTCACAAGTGATGACCGCGCCGTATCTGGAAGAACAGCTGCAAACACTCCTGCAGAATGTCCTTGCTGATCAACAGCCTCGCCGAGTACCCGTAGAGAAGAATGGCAAGATTATGCTGATCGACCCCAATGAAATCGTGTATGCCACACTGGAAGGCCGTTATGCAAGCATTTACACTCAGAATGAACAGTTTTCTACTTCGTTTACACTGCAGGAGCTGGAAAGTCGCCTATCTCCCAAACAGTTTTTCCGCACGCATCGGGCTTTTATCGTCAATCTTTCCAAAACGGCAGAACTCGTACCGTGGTTCAAAGGATCGATTCATTTAGTCATGCAGGACTGTCGAAAAACAGAAATTCCCGTGAGCCGTAACGTGGTAAAGGAATTGAAAAAGCGGCTCGGCTTCTAAGGACCAGGTGCACTTTGCACAGGGTCCTTGTTTGTAGAAAAGGGGAAAACCCCTTACAATGTGGGTAGGTGAAATGGGAACAATGGGAGGCCGTTTGCAATGTTTCAACTATATCCTTCAAATTCGAGATATTTGGTAGATGTGGGATGGCTGCGCAGTCATCTCAGCTTTTCTTTTGGAGAATATTTCGACCCGAACAATACCAGATTTGGAGTCATGCGGGTATGCAACGACGATGAAGTAGCTGGGGGAAAGGGTTTTGGTCCCCATCCACACAGCGACATGGAAGTCGTCACGATCGTTCTCGAAGGAAAGGTCAAGCATGAGGACAATTTGGGGAATGTCGAAGTCGTTTCTGCGGGGGAAGTGCAGCGAATGTCAGCAGGAACGGGTATCGTCCACGCGGAGTACAATGCGTCAGAGACGGAGAGCGTAAATTTTCTCCAGCTGTGGTTCATGCCTGAGGAGCGAGGATTGACACCATCTTTTGAGACCAAGGGCTATAATCAGGAGCAGTTAACCAATGCCTTGGTGCCCGTCGTCTCGAAGCAAGGGAGCGATCTCGTCGCGTCCATTCATCAGGATATGACCATTTATTTGAGTCGTCTCGAACAAGGCCGGGAGTTACCCTTTGTGCAGCCAGAGGGACGACGTGTGTTTTTGTTCGTGATAGAAGGAAATCTGTTGGTGAATGGACACGAACTGGGGAAAAGGGACACGGCACGGATTCAATCTATATCTGAACTGGTAATCACAGCTCGGGACGACGCATTTTTCATGTTAATCGATCTACCGTGAGGAGAGGGATCAAGATGAAAGAAACCTTATTGGTAAAACACGCAGTAGGTGGCAGGACGTTCTTCGATTCCAGCAAGCAGGATGTGGATTATCATGTGGACAAAGTAGAAACGGGCTGGATGTTCAGCCTGAACGTTCCTTTTGATGCCATCGTGGAAGATATTCTCAACTGGAAGGACGAACTGAATGTCTTTCTCTTTCATGAATCAGAAGGGGAGCCAACCAGGAAAACGTGGTTTTACGTAAAGGATAACCCTGTGCAGTACGACGATGAGAGTCATTGCTTGACGATTGTTGCGGAAGCTCACATCGAGTATGTGCCTGAGCGTTTTAGTGCTTCCTTGTGAGGAGAAGCCTGTTTCCATGCTGCGCTCCAGGCTACGTCCGCAGGGAAGTTAGACTGTCCGCTCCACCACGATCCCGAGGGAATCGCAAAACGGCGCGCAGCTTAAGAAGGTTAACCATGGATAGCGATTCTGTTGCCTCGGGATTCATGGCTGCACTGAGAGGGACTCCACAGTCGCTCCGCCTGGAAACAGTCTTCTCTTGCGAACAGATAAAGCTCAATGAACTTTATGCCAAAAAGTACAAAACCAAAAGAACCCCCTAAAGATGAATGGGAGTTTCTCAACAATCTTGGGCTGCCGAGAAAGGCAGTCTTTTGTATTTTTGATAACTTGTTACAATGGCTAGAAAAGTTGGATCGAATGAACAGCTGTCCAGGAAAACGGAGAAAAAAGCGAAGGTCTTTGGGACACAGCCGAGGTGGAGTGGAAAAAATGGAACACGCCTTCAGCGTCCAACTTGAGAATCCCCCTGTGACGGCTGCTTTTGGACGCGGTTCCATTTTTGGAATGGAGCCGTGCAGGAATGACCTCCACGCAAGTGGCCCTATGAACCGCAGCTTTTTTCTCCGTTTTCCGTATCTCCACCATAGCTGTATATCGATGCTGATTAATGCTTCTGGTTCTTCGTCTGATTCCACTGCTTGATTTGTTCGATGATCTCTCTAATCTGATTGCGTGCCTCAGAATGATCCGGCTCGCTCGCCCAGTGCTGGATGAGTGGCGGCATCGCTTTGCTCATATGGGTGTAAAGGCACCATACCTTTACCATTTCTACACGTTCGGGTGTCGCTTCTCCTGTCAGCAGTTCCGTAAATTTATAAAGCAGTTCCTCGAGTTCCGGGACAAGTGCTTCTTTTTTTTCTTCCACGCCAATTACCTCCCTTTCAGGAACGTCAATTTTTCTCACTTTGTTTATTTTACGCAAAACGATTACGCATGGAAAGGAGTAGTTGGAAATTGGTGTCTGGATAGTATGTCCTTCCTGCTCGTGATAAAGTGAAAAGAAGGAAAAAAGAACGGATCAACAAAAAGGAGATCGCATGAAAGAAGAGGATATGTACGACCCAATCAAGCGCTGGATGGAAGAGCGTGGTTTCACCGTTTACCCAGAGGTAGAATGTCGGCATCGCGGGGGACGAGCTGATATTGTCGTAACGAATGGCCAGGTGGTCGGTGTCGTCGAGATGAAGCAGTCCCTCAGTCTAGACTTGATCGAGCAGGCGCTGAGGTGGCGCGGGTATGCCCATTACATCTGGATTGCCATTCCGTATCAGCCCAAATCTTATAAAAAGTTCGTGACCCTGGTATTGCGAGATTATGGAATCGGAGTATTGACGATCAGCAAGTTCGGTAGCGTGTGGCCAGATAAAACGCCGACCTTTGCTCGCCGTACGCTGCCACACCTCAAGGATGCGCTCACGGAGCATCACCAGACTTCAGAAGTAAAAGGCGGGCAAAGCGGCGGCGGTTATATCACACCCTATCGCATTACGATGAACCAGATCAGACGCTACTTGAATCAAGAGGGCGACTGGAGGACGATCAAGGATATTCTTGACCATTGTGAGACCCACTACGCCAGTCCGCGTGGATCACTGGCAAAAGCTCTGATGCAATTTGAAGGGAGCTGGTGCGAGCGGAAGAAAGAGGGAGGAAAGCTCTACTTTCGATCTCGCACCAAGGATTCCGGTGAACAAGGCAAAAAGAAAGTCGCATTTAGATTGCCTGAAAAGCAGTGGAATGTGCTGCTGGCGTTAGCAAGAGAAGAATGGCGGACTCCCACTGTGATCGCAGGAAAATTGTCAGGAGTGAATCCGGAAAAAGCCCGTCGATTTGACTCTCTGTACGTCAATCAACCGCTAAAGGCGCTGATCAAAAAAGGCTTGGTGGAAAAAAATCCAGTTGGTCGTGGGCAATATCGACTGACAGAAGCAGGGCATGCGGCGGTTCTGGAGTAGAGGAAGGAGAGGGAAGAACCTCATGGGCAGCCCAGTAAATCGAGCGCTGTATCGCAGGCTAGGCCCATGAAGTACCAATAAATCAAACGACATTCACTTGCCTTTTGGGATGACGAGGATCACTTCTTTTTCCCAGATTTGTTTGTAAAGAATCCTGCATTCGAGCATTTCCGCAACGAGGCGCAATGGGACGATATACGTAGTGTTGTTATGCAGTTTGGCTGGTTCGCCTTCCCTGACAACCTTCTCATTCCACATGTACTTCGTGCTGCCTACCGAAGTGCGAATGGTGGTATCTCCTTTTCGCACGATAACGGATTCTGTAGGCTCATCCCAGCTCACCGTTGCTCCGATGGATTCAGCGAAATCTCGCAAAGGCACGTAAGAGATTCCGTTTTCGATCACTACATTTGAAGTAAGCCTCTTGTTGTTCACATAGATTTGCAAAGAGCTATCTAGATAAGGTGTTGAGTCTTCGTATTCAGCATGTACGTCCATGTATAGGGCGTCGAATAATTCTTCGGTATCAGGCAAGGGAAAAGCACGCCCCTTGAAGGGAAGATCAAAAGAGGCTCTGACGAAATGCCCAGGCTCGAGCACGAGAGAGTCATTTACGACTGGATGCCGTTCTCCCCGCTCCTTTTCATAAGAGACAGCATGTTCCTCACCTGGCCAGACGACCCCGACACCATGCCAATCAAAATGTTTGGCAGTCGCTTCCCCAGCATTAAAGATGATGGCTTCTACATGGAGCCGGTTCTCTTGATAATGAGCACTTTCCACTTTTATTTGGACAATAGACTCCGGTATCGCTTTTTTTCCAATCCCGAAAATGAGTTCTGGTTTGATATATGCTCCATCCAGGTCGGATGCTTTCGTAATACCTTTGACGAGCTCGAATTGGAAGGCTTCCCCATGACCAAGCGGACCGTTTCTGGGAGCCATGGTTGTCTCCTCAATAACCATCGGATATTCGCTGATGATTTGTCCGTCTTTATTATAGAGGTCAATGGTAGCTACTAAATCATGTAGTTCATATTGGCTGGTATTTCCCCAATAAATAAAGGCAGCGGCAAAGCGCAGATTGTTAAATTCCTGATATTCAAGACTATCCAAACGAAATTGTACAGCACTACGTTCGGAGTAATCTTCAGCAAGTGCAAGTGTCTGATGGGGAAACCATAGCATGGATAGAAGGAAGAGGCCAAACAGATAAAGGCGAGTCGTTTGCATATCGGGATAACACCATCCTGTTTCAATTTGAAGAAAAGGTAAATATTTCTCTGTAAGTTTTCATCCTTATTTAATCATAATTTTGTACGTATGTCCCTTGTCCTTTTCGCTTTCAGCTCGGCACATAGCCGGGTTTTTTCATTTTCAGGACAAAAAGGCTGTTAGAAATGAACCAATCTATGAAAAATGCGCAAATGACTGATGTCACCTTCGAGATGACTCGTATACCTTGTACAAGTGGAGAAAATCCACATGGATAGGAAACATAGAGGGAGAGTGACAAGGATGTGGCTTATCGTAAAGGAAAAAGAACTGAAGGCGTACTTCGAAGGGCTCAGGCGGCTCGTGTGGGGGAATGAAAGACCCAATCCTCCGCAAGAGACAGCATGTCCCAAAGAGCCGGAAATTCGTCAAGTGTTGCTTCGCTACGTAAATCAGTCGATTGAAATAGGAACGGAAGCAGGGAATGTCGCTGGAGTCTTGCAGGCGGTTGGAGAAGATTATGCCCAGGTTGCGGAGGCGGGCGGCACCATCGTGTTGATTCCGTTTCGTCAGATTAATTTCGTGCACGTGGTGTAAAAAGGAGGAATTCACATGGATTTTCAAGATAAATTGAGGTCTCTCCTTGGGGAGACGATTGAAGTCATTACAGGTCTGCAAGTCGAAACTGGGGTGCTGATCCGTGTAGGCGACAGTACTGCAACGATCCAGTCAGTGAGTGCTCCAGGATACGGAAGTGGTCAACCGATCACCTTTCAATTGGATCGGATCACATATGTGAGGATTGTCTGACGATGAGTGCAGGTAGGATGGAACGGCGGGCACGGTCACTGTCCGTCATCATCCCCGCCACTTATTCGACGAACCATTTACAACAGCAGATTGCTCTGTCCCGGAAGCTCGAGCCACTGGAAATCATTCTAACCGTGGCAGCGCATTTGGTAGACGAATTGCCAGCCTCCGCCAAGTCCCATTGCCTTGTCATTTCCGTCGATTGTTCTACAAGCCTGTTTGCAGGACGGACACTCGGCGCAAAGCAAGCCAGAGGGGACATGCTCCTGTTTCTCGGTGAGGACTGCTTCTATCCCGTATCTAGCATGCAGCGCTTCCTCTTTCCGATTCAATACGAAAATGTCGAGGTGATGGTGTCCCATGTAGTTTCAAGGGACAGGGGTATGAAACGAGCAAAGCCCGTCCACAGCCTCGCTCGTGTGCTCAATGAGCTATATGGTCGTAAAGATTTACGGGAAGCCTGCCTTCTAGAAACGCCCTATGCCCTGTCGAGAGTGGCCCTGCGCAAAGTTGGGGCAGAAAGGCTCGCTCATCCGGGAGAAGCACACCGGGAGCTGGTAAAGGGCGGGGCAATCATGAGGGCGCAGCCATTGGAGCCTTTGAATGACTTTGTGCCTTTTCAGCCAGAGCTGTCAGGTACATGGTTGTCCGAACTTTCAGTCTGGGAACAGGCGGTCATCGCGGAGCAAGTAAACGTATTTTCCCGCCTACCTGCAAGGGGTGGGCTGGGAAATGGCGGCAGAAGAATGGATATCGTGCACCAATACGCCGGCAAGGAAAGCGAGCTTCCTCTGAAACAGGTAGGGAACTGGCCTTTGCATGAAACTGCTCTCTATGGTGGACAACGACTGTCTGTGGTCATCCCGGCCAGTAATGAAGCGAGTACGATCGGGGCAGTCATTTCGGAGGTGCTTCACCTGGAACCGGCAGAGATCATTGTAGTGGTAAACGGATCTCATGATCAAACCGCACAGATCGCAAAGAAATGCGGGGTAACCACCCTGGAGTTTTCAGAGCTTTTGGGAGTGGATACGGGACGGGCTGTGGGAGCCAGTCTCGCTCGTGGAGAAATCCTGCTGTTTGTAGATGCCGATTTTGTCATTCCGGCGATGGATTTATATCCGTTTGTGCGCGCATGTCAGCAACGTTGGGACATCGCATTAAATGATCAGTCCAGCTTCCTCCAAGCAGCGCGTACGGACAATGTTGTTGTGGCCGCAAGACAAGGGTTGAATCTAGCAGCGAATCGCAAAGATCTGGGCATCGGTTCCATGCTGGTTGTCCCTTTTGCCATGCGTCGAGAGTCGTTTGCCTCACTTGGCTGGCCGCTTTTAGCATGTCCGCCTAAAGCACAGATGGCGGCTATGTTAGCTGGATTGACAATACAACTCGTGCATCAAGTAGATAGTTTTGGGATGAACCGGTTTCGACCGGAAAAACATCTCGCCCCATTCGGTAGATCACCAGCTGTCGATCAGATTGTGGGTGATCATATCGAGGCGTTTCAACTCTTGGCAGAAAGGGGCGGACTACAGAAACAACGATAAGAAAGTGGTGTAAAAAATGATGGAGATAGAACGTGTAAAAGACTTGGTGAGTGTGGTCATCACCAACTACAATCGCGCTGATTACTTGCTGGAGTGCCTGGATAGTATCTTGTTGCAAACCTATCAAAGGTGGGAACTGATTTTCATTGATGATGCATCGACAGATGATTCCGTGATGATCCTCAACGAGTGGGTCAGACGGCATCAAGCATCATTTGGCGAAAATCAGGTAACTGTTCATATATTGCCGAGGAATGTCGGCTATTCGGGTGCGATCAACGTCGGATTTTATCTGGCGAGAGGCGAATTCATTGCCGTTCAGGATTCAGATGACTATTCCCACGTCCTGCGCCTGGAACGTCAGGTCAAATTTTTGCAGGAGCATCCGGATATCGAACTGGTCGGGACGAATTATTACGCCTTCCCTTCCGAGACCCCATCCAAGCGAGAATTGTCTACATGGATCAAGTACGGAGACGAAATCAAGAAAGTGTACGGAAACGGGGGCCATTGTGTTTGTCACGGAACGATCATGTTTCGGGGGCGGCTGTTTGATCAGATCGGCGGGCCTACCAGACGTATAAAGGGCGCAGAAGATTACGAATTCATCGCGAAAAGTCTGAATGCGAGAGCGAAGATCGAGAACATTCCGGAAGCGTTATATTACTACCGGCTACACGCGAATCAACGCTCGACGAAGTATTACCGCAGAAAGGAGGACTAAACGTGACAAGCCGTATATTGATGGTTCTGGACAGCATGGGCACAGGTGGAACAGAGACGTATGTCTTGAGCATCAGCAAGCCATTTTTAGCCCGTGGAGCCCGGTTGTTTTACGCAGGTGCGGACGGTCCGTTCCATCAGGAGTTTGTCAAAGCAGGCTTTCAAATTCAGCTGGTGGAGTCAAATGAAATTCCGCTCCACGAACGCAAGGATTTCTTGAAACGTGCGTACCGCCAGATCATGGAACAACAAAACATTACGATTGTGCACGTCCATATGACGCCTTCAGGAATCATCGCTGCATCAGCAGCCAAAGAACTGGGAATCCCCGTTGTGTTTACGATGCACGGGACCTATTATCCGCGAGAAGAAGCAATCGAGCTGGCACAGTTGTGTGATGCGATCATCAGTGTGAGTAAACCGGTTGAGCGCTATTGGAGAGCCTTTGGAATTGCCTCGGCGGTCATCTCCAATGGCGTCAATCTGGAAGAGTTTCATCCACAAAAAAGTGAAGTCAAGCAAACGACAGACCTCCCAGATATACCGGACCATGCTACTGTCGTGACTTATGTCAGCAGATTAGCCTGGCAAAAAGCTTCTGTCTGCAATATGGTTTTGCGTTCGACGAAGACGATGCTTGAAATGAATGACTTGCATATCGTCGTGGTAGGTACAGGAGCCCTGGCCTTTCATGTCCATGAATTAGCGAGGAATCTCAACAAGATGAAGAAAGAGACCTATATCCATGTCGTCGGCGAGCAAACAGACGTCAAGCCGTACTATCAGAGAAGCGATCTCGTCATCGGTACGGGGCGCGTCGCATTGGAGGCTATGGCATGCGGCAAGCCCTTGCTCGCGATTGGCAATCATGGCTTCGTAGGCCTGATTACACCAGAGCATTACGTAAAGGCTTGGGACTGCTACTTTGGCGATCATGACTCGATCGAAAAACCTTCGCCAGCCCTGATTGCAGAAGCGCTGCGACAGGCACTTCGGGACCGGGGGGCATTGAGAACAATCGGTATACGAGGGAGAGAATGGATTTCGTCCCATTTTGATATCGTCCAGAAAGGTCAGGAAATTCTCGACCTGTATGAGCGTGTGAAAAGAAGAAAGGAAGGAGGGGAAGATCAATGAGAAAAATCTTGTACGTGGGATGGATCGGATTCAACAACTTGGGGGACGAACTGATGTGGCGGGTGTTCGAGCAGCTGTCTCGCGAGCATCTCGATCCAATGCAGTTTCAAGTCATCCCTTCTCTTCCCGGTGTCGATCTCGTCGATCTGAGTCCTTACGATTCGATCGTCCTCGGTGGAGGCTCCCTGCTCGTCCCAGGTTATGTCGATGTCGCACATCGGGCAGTCCAGCAGCAAAAACGACTGGTCATCTGGGGGAGCGGCTACGATACGCAAATGCCAGCACAGCTAGATTCGGCAGGAAGGCTTCTAGACGCACAGTTTGGTGAAAGTGAGAAGATGCGGCAGATGCTGCGTGAAATCGGGCAGCACGCCTTGTTTTTCGGTGTGCGTGGACCGCTGACCTATCAATATTTGCAGGAAGCCGGCGTAGGAAACAGTCTAACGATCAGCGGAGATCCCGGCATGCTGCTACTCCCGTCACTAGCCGAAGATGCGCGCAAGAAGAATGAGCAACGAGTCATCGGAATCAACTGGGGAACGTCCTACAACCGGATCTATGGGAAAAACGAAGCCGCTGTCGAGGACGCACTGGCGTCTGCAGCGCGACAATTGGTGGAGGACGGCTGCAAACTGTATCTGTTTACCATGTGGGGACCGGATCGGGAAGCAAACAAGCGTCTCTACAAGAAGATTGGGAAACCGGAGCAGACCACCCTCGATCTGGATGTTCACGACCACGCGGAAATGATGCGGCGTCTCCAAAAAATGGAGGCGACAATTAATTTCAAGCTGCATGCCAATGTACTCAGTGCTGCTTGCGGGATCCCTTTTGTATGCCTGGCGTATCGCTTTAAATGTCTGGATTTCACTCATTCGCTGGAGTTGTCCGAATTAACGGTACCGACAGATGAACGAGATCTTGCCCAGCGCATATTGTCTCGTATCAAATACGCAATGGAATACCAAGAAACAATACGAAGCAACATGGCAGAAAAGCAAAAACAGATGATCAGCAATCTGGAGAAGCCCTTTGTACAAGGTTGGCTGTGAAAATGGTAAGTTAAGGCATCGCTATTCGGCGTAAATATTGCCACAGGTACTGGCGCATAATAAGCCCACAACACCGAATGGAGTGATCACACATGTACAACACAGGCAATCGCAATTCCAATCAACAGCTCATTCCACAAGCGTCTCAAGCCTTGGATCAAATGAAGTACGAAATCGCAGCGGAATTTGGCGTTATCCTCGGACCCGATACTACCTCTCGCCAGAACGGTTCCGTAGGAGGAGAAATTACCAAGCGGCTGGTGAGCTACGCGGAGCAACAGCTCTCAGGCGGAGGCTTCCGCATCTGAGAAGCAGGAACGGGAACACTAAAAGGCTAGTCTCTTCCCAATATGGGGAGGCTGGTCTTTTTTTTGTTTGTTTGAAGGTGCCGGAATGCGGGAAATTAGTGGACAGCACCAAGTAACTTCAACCCGGACCGGAGGAGATCGTCATGGCTATCAACAAGAAGGTTTTAACAGGCTTCCTCATTCTTTTATCGTTATTGCTCGTCATCAGTGCACTGTCTGTCTATCAAATGAGCAAAATGGGAGACCAGTCAACGGAAATCAATGAAAACTTGGTCCCCATCCTTGCTCTGATCAGTGAAATCAATGCCTTGGGTACAAATGTCCCCAGACTGCTTAACCAGATT
>JARDZO010000328.1 GCA_029240815.1 Brevibacillus sp. | reverse complement strand
ATTGTGCCCAAGTGAATACTTTGTCGCCGTATTCTGCTTCAGCCACTGCATAACCCCAGCTCTTGAACGCGCCTTCGGTAAACTTCATGATGTTTCCTTTGTGTACGAGGGTAACAGATTTGCGCTTGTTATCGATCGCGTAGTTGATCGCTGCACGAACCAGACGCTCCGTACCATCTTTGGAAACAGGCTTGATACCGATACCAGAAGTTTCTGGGAAGCGGATTTTCTTTACGCCCATTTCTTTTTGCAAGAACTCGATCACTTTTTTCACTTCTGGAGTACCTTCAGCCCACTCTACGCCAGCGTAGATGTCTTCTGTGTTCTCACGGAAGATAACCATGTCAGTCAGTTCTGGGTGTTTTACAGGGGATGGCACGCCATCGAAGTATTGAACAGGACGTACGCAAGCATACAGGTCCAGTTCTTGGCGCAGAGCCACGTTGATGGAGCGGATACCGCCGCCAACTGGAGTGGTCAGTGGGCCTTTGATTGCGATCAGGTATTCACGAACAGCTGTGAGTGTATCTTCAGGGAGCCATTCACTGTATTGGTTGAAGGATTTTTCACCTGCGAATACTTCGAACCAAGCGATTTTCTTTTCGCCTTTGTAAGCTTTTTCTACTGCTGCATCCAGAACACGAACAGAAGCTTTCCAGATGTCAGGACCTGTACCGTCACCCTCGATGAAAGGAATGATCGGATTGTTTGGTACTACTAGTTTGCCGTTATCCACTTGGATTTTTTCGCCGGCAGTTGGTTGCGTAAGGTTTTTAAACACAAGAACCCCTCCAGTGTTGAAATGGTTGGTAATAGGAATATTTCCAGACGTAGGGAGAACTACCACGATTGGTGGTAGTTCTCAACCTTGAAGCAGGCCAAATACCTGCTCCTGAAACAGACAAAACACCTGTTCCTGAAACAGACAACGTGCCTGTTCCTGAAACAGATAAAGCACCTGTTCCTGAAACAGACAAAGCGCCTGTTCCTCCACGCTCGGAAAAGCAATGGTTTAGCGGCGGTCGACTGGCACGTAGTGCTGATTGACCGGACCTGTGTAATCCGCACGAGGGCGAATCAAGCGGTTATTTTCATACTGTTCCATGATGTGTGCAGTCCAACCGGACATACGGCTGATTGCAAAGATCGGTGTGAACAGATCAATTTCCAGACCCAGAGAAATGTAAACAGATGCGGAGTAGAAGTCAACGTTTGGTTTCAGACCTTTTTCGCCTGTTACCATGTCGTCGATTTTTACAGACATCTCATACAGTTCTGGACGTCCGATTTGTGCAGTCAGCGCTTTGGACATTTCTTTCAGCCATTTTGCACGTGGGTCGCCGTCTTTGTATACACGGTGTCCGAAGCCCATGATTTTGTCTTTGTTGTCCAGCTTGTTGCGAACATAGCCTTCTACTTTATCCAGGCTGCCGATTTCAGTCAGCATTTTCGCCACAGCTTCGTTTGCTCCTCCGTGCAGAGGACCTTTCAGCGTGCCGATTGCGGAGACGATACCGGAGTAGATATCAGTCAGAGTGGCAACAGTTACACGAGCAGCAAAAGTGGATGCATTCAGCTCATGGTCTGCATGCAGGATCAATGCTACGTCAAGAGCTTTTATAGCTGTTTCGGTAGGCACTTCACCTTTCAGCATGTACAGGAAGTTTTGAGCAATCGTGTACTCAGCTTTTGGAGCTACTGGGTCCAGGCCGTTACGCATACGTGCATAAGCTGCGATCAAGGTAGGAGTTTGAGCCATCAAGCGGATTGCTTTCCGGTAGTTGGCTTCTGTAGACATGTCTTGCGCTTCTGTATCGTAGAGCGCTAGCGAAGAGACAGCTGTGCGCAAAGCAGCCATTGGGTGAATGCCTTCTGGGTAGTTACGGATACCTTCCAGAACTTCCGCAGGTACAGCGGCTGCCTCGCCCAATTGCTTTTTCAAGGTTTCCAGCTGATCACGCTTCGGTAACGCTCCATGCCAGAGTAAGTATACAACCTCTTCAAAGGTCGCATGCTCTGCAAGCTCGTCGATGTTGATCCCGCCGTAGCAGAGAACGCCATCTACGATCGAACAGATTGATGATTCGGCTGCAACAATGCCTTCCAGTCCACGGGTTGCTGTCATAGAACTCCCTCTCCTTTTCCACTAAGTAATAGTGCCTATCCAGTCTTCGCTTGTCCTTGTAGACCGGTGCACGCACTTACGTAAAGCTATATGAAATTTGTAGGCAGCGGTTTCTTTCATCCACCACTCTTATCTAGAATGTCATCCACGCAATCCTTGCAAAATGCCAAGGGAGCCAGAAAACTCTGCATGGCGAGAGAAGAGAAAAGAATCCACTTAAGTCGACCCAATTATAAAAGATTATTGCAGTTTTGTGAATAAGGTAAGCGAAAAAATGTTTCAAAGGGTGAAACCCAGTTTTGTTTTTTTCGCCAACTTGCCCCACCTATCCAGCATACGGCATAATGGTTACATAAGCTTTTGCCCTTCTATGCAGGGTCAGAAAGGAGACCATATTGAATCAGGAAAACTGGGTGGAGAGACTGTTTCAAATCATTCGGTTTTTATGGGTTTGCCTGCTCGTGTATGTCGGAATTTGGGTCTTCCAGTTTGCAACACCCTTACTTTACCCATTTATAATTGCTTTAGTCATCGCCCTGCTGATCAACCGGCCAGTCACATTCATGACAAGAAAGTTCAAAATTCCGCGCTGGCTGTCTGTGACGATCTCCCTTCTTTTACTCATGCTATTGGCTGTGGGGGCAGTCACGCTGATCGTAACGGAGACAGTAGTAGAAATTGGTGAGCTGTCCAAACGACTTCCTGGTTTTGCTGCCGAACTGTCTGATTATCTGCAGCGGACGATTTCCCAAGAGTTTCTAATGGGACTCTACAATCAAATCCAATGGATCTACACACAGCTCGATCCCGACTTCCAGTCAAAAGTTGACTCGACGATAGGAAGCGGCATTTCAACAATTACGCACACGGGGCAGGATCTGATTGTCAAGTTTTTGAATGGTCTCAAAAATTTCCTCGTTTCCTTGCCGAACATGGCAACCGTTTCTGTCATTTCCATGATGGGCGCATTCTTTATCTCCAAAGACTTTCACCTGTGGGAGGGGCGCTTCCGCCGCATTTTGCCCAAAGGGGTTAACAACCGTCTCGATCAAGTCTTTCACGATCTGCGCGGTGCCCTCGTCGGCTTCATCAAAGCGCAGCTGACGCTGATTTCGCTAACGGCGGCGATCGTGATTATCGGCCTTTTGATTATGCGCGTGGAGTACGCCATTACGATCGGTTTGATTACAGGCCTCGTCGACTTACTGCCTTACTTGGGTACAGGGACTGTGTTTATCCCCTGGATCATCTATCTGTTCTTCAAAGGGAACTATACGCTCGTCATCGGACTCTCCATCCTATACGCCGTTGTTCTCATCTTCCGCCAAATCATTGAGCCGAAAGTAGTGGCAGAAAACGTTGGATTAGACCCGCTGCTGACGCTGGTTGCCTTGTTTGTCGGTCTGCAATTGTTTGGCTTTTTGGGATTGATTATTGGGCCAGTCGCCTTGGTCATAATCAATGCCTTGGTCAAAGCTGATGTCTTTTCTGATATATGGCGTTATATCAGAGGCAAGCGTACATAAATAGAAAAAAAGAACCGTTTCGGTCGCTGTCCTGCAGACCGGAGCGGTTCTTTTCTATCAATTTACCTACGAAACAACAGCTGGATCTTGCCTGATGAAATCATCGACCACAGCCACTTTTTAAGCAAATGACGTACGATGAGACGCGTATAAGGAATCAACAGGAGAATTCCAATAACATCGGAGAAGAATCCAGGGGACAATAACAAAATCCCTCCGACGAGCACGAGAGCTCCGTCAATCAGTGATTCAGTCGGCATTTGGCCACGTGATAGCTGGAACTGAACGGTACGGATGACCTGTATGCCTTGCTGCTTCGCTAGCCATGCTCCGACGACCCCAGTCAAAACGACCAAAGCTACCGTGTTCCATCCACCAATCACATTGCCTATTGAAATGAGACCCCAGAGCTCAATCGCGGGCACGACAATAAAAAGGACGACGAGGATGCGGAACATCATCGTTATTCTCCCCCTTTTCTAAAAGCATCTGGACATTTTTCATTATTGTGGATGTGACCGGTTTGTTGATTCTCTAGCCACGCGTATACTTCTGGTTCTGTGCGGGATAGACGAATGGGTTTAAGGGCCGCATTCGTAAATACATGCATCGTTTTACCTGTCACCAAAAGCTCTTCATCCGCGACTCGAACGATCTCATAGGCGAAAGTCAACCGAATCGGAGTGATTTCGGACACATGTGTGCGGATCTCCACTTCGTCGTCGTACTTCGCCGGTCTTTTATAGGAAATACTAGCATCGGTCAAAGGGAGCATCACGCCCTTCTCTTCCAATTCTCGATAAGTCAAATTCGCGTGGCGAATAAATTCTGTGCGCCCTACTTCGAACCAATTCAAATAATTGGTATGGTAAACAACACTCATTTGATCCGTTTCACTGTAACGGACACGCAAACGATGCGAATGAACGACAGGATTCACGCACTTTTCGCCCCTTTCTCTTTCTCTTTCTCTTTATTGTACCATAGACTCTCGCAAGCTGATTCTGTTTCAACGAGCTTTCAAAGGCCTTTTCCGGGATGTCTCAAAGTAACTGCCGTGCAAAGTAGCTGTTGTGGGAGAAGCCTGTTTCCATACTCCGCTCCGGGCTCCGTCCTGCTAGGAAGCGCATACTGTCCGCTGCGCCATGATCCCGAGGGAATCGCCAAACGGCGCGCAGCTTCGACGGTTACTCATAGATAGCGATTCTGCTGCCTCGGGATTCATAGCTACGCTGAGTGGGACTCCACAGTCGCTCCGTCTGGAAACAAGCTTCTCTTGCCAGCTGATTCTGGTTCAAGGACTGATCTAAAAGACATCGCTAAGATACTCAAGAATGTCAGAATACACAGTAGCTTGTCATTTAGTCGACAGGCTTTTTGGTTTGGAATTCATGAGTGTTCCCTCACCAAAACGACTTTGGGTTCAAGTCCACGAGATACCCTCAAACCTCGCCCCGACTAAGGACAATGCTGGCACGAGGAAAAAGGAGAAAAAAGCGAAAGATATTTGGGACACGACCCAGGTGGAGTGGAAAAAGCGGAACACGCTTTTAAGCGTCCACCTCTGAGATGCATCTATGAGCAGTCTACTTTGGACGCGGTTCCGCTTTTGGAATGGAGCCTTGCAGGGATGACCCCTGTGCAGTGTGCCTATCTACCTTGAGCGTTTTCTCCTTTTTCCTCCCCACCACAACCGTCCGCACAAAGGGCCCGAATCTTTTGAGACAACCACGTATGCCCATTTTGCCATTCCGTCAATACTGGGACGTATGACTGTATCTATAGGAGAAGCGGTGGGTTGATCCATGTGGGGAGTGTTTGGAATCGTCGCAGC
>JARDZO010000077.1 GCA_029240815.1 Brevibacillus sp. | reverse complement strand
GATGGAAATGACAATAGAAGGCTGTCCCAAGCCATTTTTGTTTGAGGTGTGCTTCGTCGTACGATCCTTTTGAAAGCGCAAAAAAGGTGGCCAAATCTGCCACCCTGCGAAAACTGCCGACGGCCATTTCTGCCGCCCGTCCTAATCTTCTTCTTGCTCTTCCTTATATTTTCTCAGTTTATCCCGTAAGGTTCGTTCACCCATTTCCAGCATTTGCGCTGTTTTGCGGCGATTTCCCTCCTGATTGGCGAGTGTGTGCAGGATGACTCTTTTTTCAATCTGCTCCAAGGTATCACCCACGTAGACGGGGATCAGCTTTTGCTTACTGGTCACTTGCTTGGGCTGTGTGCCTTGCATTTCCTTTGGCAGGTCCCGCTTTTCGATCAGCGAGGAGCTGGTCAGCGCAATCGCACGTTCCACGATGTTTTGCAGCTCTCTGATGTTGCCGGGGAAATCGTAGCTTTCCAGCACTTGCAGCGCTTCCTGCGATATACCGCCAATCGGCTTGCCCATTCGCTCGCTGATCTTCTGGATGAAAGAATGCACAAGCAGAGGGACGTCCCCTTCTCGTTCGCGCAGAGGAGCGAGCTGAATCGGGATGACGTTGAGCCGATAGAACAAGTCTTCGCGAAAACGGTTTGCCTTTACTTCTTTCCACAAGTCCCGATTGGTTGCAGCAATGATGCGCACGTCGATGGACTTCTCCTCCAGACCGCCCAGCGGGGTTACGGTTCGCTCCTGGATGACACGCAGCAGCTTGCTTTGCAGCGACATGTCCATCTCCCCGATTTCATCGAGAAAAATCGTACCGCCGTCTGCCAGCACGAACTGCCCTGGCTTATTCTGCATGGCTCCGGTAAAAGCACCTTTTTCATAACCGAACAGCTCCGATTCCAATAGGTTATCGGGAATAGCGGCACAGTTGACTGCCTGAAACCGCTTGTTTCTGCGCTGTCCCTGATAGTGGATCGCGCGGGCGACAATTTCCTTGCCGGTCCCGCTTTCGCCGTTGATCAGGACGTTGGAGTCAATGTCTTTGACCTTGTTGATCAGATCAAACGTTTGCTGCATAGCTTTGCTGTTTCCGATCAGACCGTAGTTGTCGGAGAGCTTGTCCAACTCCTCGCTCAGCCACTTCACACGTGTTTGCAAATGGTAGAACTCTTCGGCTTTGGAAAGTAAAATGTCGAGCTCGTCCATCATCAGTGGTTTCGTCAAATAATAGAACGCCCCGTGTCGCATGGCTTCTACGGACGATGAGATGCTTCCGTAAGCGGTCATCATGATCACCACCGTGTCCGGTGAGAGCCGTTTGATTTCCTTTAGCACTTCGGTTCCATCATAAGCCCCGATTTTTAAATCAAGCAGGACGAGAGACACCTCGATCTGTTGGAGGAAAGCGAGCGCCGCTTCTGGATCTGTAAAGGTATGGACGCGATACTTTTCCTCCAGGGCAAATTCGAGCGACTGACAGATGGCAGGTTCATCATCAATGACTAACAGATGGTGCATTAGAGTCCTTCCCTTCTGTTTCTTCCTGTGGCAATGGCAGACGAATGATCATAGTCGTTCCATTACCGGGCTGACTGTGCAGATCGATCGCACCGCCGTTTTCTTTGATTAATTGATAAGTGATGGAGAGTCCGAGTCCTACCCCGGTCGCTTTGGTGCTGAAAAAAGGCTCGAAAATACGGTATTTGTCTTCTGGCGTCATCCCGTGTCCGTTGTCTTCCACTTCGATAACGGCCATCTGCCTCTCCGAATAGCCGCAGATGCTCAGCTTGCCTTGCTCGTCCATCGATTCAATGGCGTTTAGAACGACATTGATCCACATCTGCTTCGTCTGATTGACGTCTGCCTGAATGTACAAATCAGGTGGGAGGCTGAGGGACACGTGAATTTTTTTCTCTTTTGCCTTCTGGCTACACAATTGCAGGACTGCTTCCATCAGTTCTGCGGCACGGAAACGGGATGGATGCGGCGGTTTTGGCCGTGCATATTCCAGCAGGTCATTCACGAGATCATTCAACCGCAAGATTTCGCTCGGTACCTGCTGAGCAAAGAAATTACGGAATTTTGGATTGTCAAACTTGGTAGGCAGGAGCTGCGTATACGTGAGAATAGAGGTAAGGGGGTTTCGAATTTCGTGCGCGATCCCCAAGATTAACTGCCCTAATGAACGCAGTCTGTTCTCACTCTCCAGCTTCTTTTCCATACCCTTTTGCTTGGTCACATCATGGAAGTTGATGATGGCACCCGTAATCTCTTTGGCATTTGAAGTGATGGGAAAAATATTGTAGCGGATCACCAGTTGTTGGGTATGCTCGTTTCGTTCCCGTTCCCAAACGATCTCCTGCTCCAGGTAGGTGCTGCCCTTCTGGAGGACATCCTCGACCTGATCGCTGGGAATAAACTCTGCAAGAATCGTTCCGCTCATGGGGAGACCCACCAAAGGATGCTCGGCATCAAGAAAATCGACCGCTTTACGATTCATCAGGAATATGCGGCCATGCTGGGTCAAGGTGACATAAAAGCTGTAGGTGCTATTGAGCAGCTGCTGTTGAAACTGCAGATTTTCCTCAAGTAAGGCCATTTTTTCTTCCAGCTCCCGATTGATGGTGTGGATCTGGAACGTTCTTCTCTGCACTTCTTTTTTCAACATGCGGTTCCACCATAGGATTCCCAGTACAATCAGCAAACCAATGCCAGAGCCCCATTCCAGATAGAGGCGGAGACGGTCCAGATTGAGTGTGCTAGGCATGATGTACTCCCCGAACCATTTGCGTTCGATTTTGTCATACGTACCGTTCTGCTTAATCTTTGAAATGGCTTTGTTGATTTCTGTAAGCAGTTGCGCATTTTTGGGAAGGACTGCGACGCCATAATCAGTAGGATCGATCGGGTCGCCTACGATTTTGATCTGTGATTGCTGGTTGTTTTTCTGCAAAAAATATTGCCCGGTGATGCGATTGCCGACAAACGCATCTACTTTTCCATCGAGAAGCAGCTGGACAGCTTCTTCCTGGCTGTCCGTCTCGATGAAGTTGGTCTTTTGGAGCTCTCGAAAAAGATCACCTGCAATATCTGCTTTCTGGATGGAGACCTTACGACCATTCAGGTCCCCGATTTCGAAGATGTGCACATTTTCTGTGCGGACGAATATCCCTTGTGAGCTTAAAAAGTAAGGAGCTGAGAAGTCGTACAGCTTGTCGCGTGCTGGACTGTACTTCATTCCTTGTACGGCATCGACCTGTCCGTTACGCAACGCCTCGAGAGCTTCGTTCCATGGCAAGGGGATAAATTCGATCCGCATCCCCGTCTCAATGGAAATGGCGTTCATGATGTCTACGTTAAAACCGCTGAAAACGCCTGACTGGGCGAAGTATTCAAAAGGAGGAAAGTTGTTGTCACCCGCGATGCGAATGACTTTTTCCTGGTGTACTTCGCTCGGGATCGTCATGCCCATGAGCATGAGCAGTACAATCCCTGTCAGCAGCCCGAGCCCTATTTTTTTCCCGCGAATCATCCTATGCACCGCCGTTCACCGTCTTGTTGTTGAAAACAATAAAGTGTTGTTGATCGAAATACAAGTGCTGATGGAAGAGAGACCGACTGTAAAAAGCGGGAAAAAGCCATCCGCAACCGCGGACAGCCTGGTGTTTGCCTATTCATTCTTTCGAGAGCTTTCATTCGTTCAAGTAGCGGAGCAAAATGCCCTCCACGTGCAGCAAATGATCCTTCATTCGTGCTTGGGCCAAGTCAGCATCTTGATTTTTGATAGCCTCAAATATGGATTGGTGTTCTGTGTAAAATTGCTGGGAGACGGCTCGGTTCGAATAAATCTCCACCCTGCGTGTCTCGCGAATGACGACTTCCAATTGGGCAGAAATGGTTTCAAACAGCTTTACCATGATCGAATTGTGAGTGGAACGGGCCAGTGTAGAGTGAAAGTGCATATCCGTCCGTTCGCCGATCTCTTCATTCCCCATATGCTGCGACATTTCTGTCAGAATCTGCGCAAGCGCCAGCAAGTCCTGGTCATCACGTTTGAGCGCTGCGATGGCGACGTTTGATACTTCCAGTGACTTTCGCACTTCCAGCAGCTCCAGTATGGTCTGTTTATTGGTGAGCAATATCTTCAGATCAGGCAACAAGTTCTGCGCTTGAAGCGGCGGACTTTTGACCGTGCAGTTTCCGCCCTGACGAATGTCGATCAGTCCCATTGCTTTCAAGGCGCTCAATGCTTCACGTGTAGTAGATCGTCCGACGCCGAATTGTTCCGACAGATCCTTTGTCGAGGGCAATTTATCTCCGGGTGCAAGCTCTCCGTTAAGAATGAGTTGCTTGATTTGCTCGGTGATGTGCTCGTAGTGATTTTTTTTGGCCAGCTTGGAAAGGTCCATCTCGACACTCCTGTACATTCCTTTTTCGTTTCCCATCATTGTAACATACGCATCTGAGATGGGGCGGGAGGCAGAGGAAAGCCTACCCGACCAGCAGGGCAAAAACGACGCCAGGTCCGTGTACACCGATAGTCAGATCGTTCTCGATGTCAGCAGAGCGGCTAGGGCCAGAGATGAAGTGAATGCCGGCGGGAAAGTGCTTCCGTGGACGTCCATCATAGGTAGCCAATGCTTCGCCTAAACGAGTCTTGAGCCGATCGACGGGGATGATCGCCAGAAACACCGTAGGGAGGAGGCTCACGGAGCGTCCGGTGTTGCCAGACGATGTGACGACAATGCTCCCTGTATGTGCCACAGCCTGATCGACCATCGATATTCCGATATCCGCACTAGCAGCGTGAGCAACCAATTCGTCTCTGTTGCCTGGGCTCCACGTCATCACCTTGCAGGAAGAAAGATGCTCTTTCAGGCGAAGAGCAAGCAGCTCCGGCTGGTTTTGCTGAAGCACTTGGTGGGCTTGCAGCGACTGTGCTTGCTCCACGATGAATTGCTTTACGTCCTCCATCGTGGAAAAGCGAAACGAGTGTCCGCCCGCTTTTGCCCAGTTGTCGCGAAACAAGTCAATTCGCTGTTCGAGGTCAAGCTCGTACGATTTCCAAAAATCAGGTGCGCCTTTGAATGGATGGTATGGCTTCTCGGATGGCATCGGACGGCCCAGACGATTGGAGATCATTTGTATGAATGCCTGCTGTTGATCACTCATGCGTGTGTCCCCCTTTTTCGCGCTGTGCTCGTACGTTTTCCAGTCGAGCCTTCATGTTTTCGTTCATTTGCTGCATCTCACCGCGTACTTCCTGATCGAGCGTCTGCCATTGCTCGCGGAACGATTGTGCGGGAAGGCCTGGCGTGTGTCGATATCGATTCCAGCCCTTCAGCGGTCCGATTTTCGCTTTGATCACATTGTCTGTGAGCAAAAGCTTTTGACCGACTCTGCCGAGCTTCAGGACCCGACGCAAGCGCTTGGGGTCCGCCATGATGTACTGATAGCCTTTCATTCCTATGTTTTCATCCGCTGCTCTGTGCCCTTCCTTTACTTTGCGGTTGCGCAGGTACACAAGCATGTCGTGGAGCGGAATTTTGACCGGACAAGCTTCGTAACAGGCTCCGCAAAGACTGGAGGCATTGGCGATATCATCCCATTCGGCGACGTTTTTTTGCAGAGCCGGCTTTAGCACAGCACCAATCGGTCCGCTGTAAGGTCCGCCATAAGAATGGCCGCCAATCTGCCGGTACACAGGACAAGCGTTGAGGCAAGCGCCGCAACGGATGCAGTTTAGCAGCTCCTGAAACTCTGGATCACCTAGTTGTAGGGAACGTCCGTTGTCGACGATGATGATGTGCATTTCTTCGGGACCGTCACTATCTGCATCACGGCGAGGACCACTGATACCGGACATATACACCGTCAGCTTTTGACCAGTCGCAGAGCGTGGAAGCAAGGTAGCCATGACCTCCAGATCATCCCACGTCGGAATAATGCGTTCCATCCCCATCAGCGTGATTTGCGTTTTCGGTACGGTGCTGACCATGCGCGCATTTCCTTCGTTTTCAAACAGGACAATGGAGCCGCTCTCGGCAATCGCGAAGTTGCATCCAGTCATGCCGATATCGGCTTCCAGAAATTTCTCGCGCAGCTTTTTTCGGACAAAACCGGCGAGGATGGTGGTTTCGGGAGGAAGCGTCTCCCCTGCTTCTTTGGACAACAGCTCCGCTATCTGCTCCCGGTTTTTATGAATGGCGGGAATGATGATATGCGAGGGCATTTCATGTGCGAGCTGGATGATGTATTCGCCCAAGTCCGTCTCGATGGACTCGATTCCCTCTTTTTCCAACGTTTCGTTGATATGTACTTCTTCGGATACCATTGATTTGGATTTGACGACTGTCCGTGCCTGACGCTTTTGTGCGATCTGCAAAGTGATGCTAGCTGCTTCAACGGAGGATGCGGCGAAATGTACGTGAACGCCATTCGCTTTGGCATTATCGATGAACTGATTCAGGTAATAATCCAGGTGGGCGATCGTATGGAGCCTGATTTGCCGTCCCCGCTCACGCCACTCCTCCCAATTTCCTTGCTCGCTCGACGCCAGCTTTTTCCCGTCCCGCAGTCGCTCGGTGGTGTATTTCACAGCATTCCGGAGAAACTCATCGTTCAGGGCTGCCTTTGCTCTTTCCGTGACAGATGTGGTTTTAGCGCTGCTCACTGACCATCACCCCTTCGTACAGTAATTCAGCCAGATGCATCACGCGCACCGGCTTTCCGCGAAAGTGCAAATGACCGGAGATATTCATCAGGCAACCGAGATCCAGTCCTACGAGCACTTCTGCTTCTGTCTCGAGGACGTGGTCTGCCTTTTCCGCTACCATCGCCCCGCTGATATCACTCATTTTCACGGCAAAGGTGCCACCGAAGCCACAGCAATCTTCTGCAAACGGCAGCGGGATCAGATCAAGTCCGCGCACCTGCTCCATCAGTTGAAGAGGCTCCTGCTTGATACCGAGCAAACGGCTGCCATGGCAGGACGGATGGTACGTCACCTTGTGCGGGAATTCCGCGCCGAGGTCGGTGACTCCCAGAACATTTACGAGAAACTGGGTAAATTCATATGTCTTTTCACGAAGCTGGTTGACACTCGCGAGTAATGCCGGCTCATGTTCGAACAGCTTGGGGAAATAATGATGAATCATGCCCGTACAGGAGCCCGAGGGAGAAATGACGTAATCACTGTCAGCAAAAGCACGGATCAACGACTGCGCGGATGTTCTCGCCTCATCCCAATAGCCGCTGTTGAATGCAGGCTGGCCACAACAGGTCTGTTCTTCTGGAAAATGGACTTGCACGCCGTACCTCGCCAGCAGCCGTACCATCGCTTCCCCTACACGCGGATACAGGGCATCGCTCAAACAGGTAATAAAGAGAGAAACTTTCACAGGTTCACCTTCTTGCTTGTCATTTTGATACTTATCAGCTTATCATACATGTTGAAGAATGAATAGTCTGATAATGGTGGAAGGCTATGATCTTGGGTAGCCCCCTTCTATGGTTGATTCGTATAGATGCATAGGGTTGAGGTTCTCCTTTAGCTTGTGTAAACTGTTCATAATCGATATTTGTCAGATCGGTGCATCTGATAAGCAGGTAAAGAGGGCGTAGATGATGGCAAAACAAAAAATGAACATCAATGAGCTGTACGCTGCGACAGGAAAAATCCTGGTCGAAAAAGGATATGCAGGCTTTCATTTCAAGCTTGTTTCCGATCAACTCAACGTGAGTCGCAGCACGATCTACGAATATTTTTCCAACAAGGACGAGCTGATTGCTTCTCTCATGGTGCATCTCATGGATACGATCATGGCTGAATATGAAGGACTGGATGCCATTTCTGTACCTATGGAAAAGCTGAGAAGGATCTTTGACTCGTTTATGAAATACGCGCATCTGCATCAAATCCTGTTGTTTGCTCCATTCGTGAATGGGGAGTCTTCACCGAGCGTCAAAAAAGACTTGGTGACCTTGCGTCAGCAGCATCATACTTTGACCAGTGTGCTGTCGGAAGTGATTGATTCGTGCAAAGAAGCGGGATCCATACGCCAGGATCTCCCGAGCACTCTGATTGCCAGCTTGTTGTTTCAGGCGATCCAGATCCCCAAAAGCAGGACGATCCCGGAAGCAGAGTGGAACGACATGATCTTCCAGGTCCTACTGGATGGATATGGGGTAAAAGATAGACAAAATGTTGTTACATCATAAAATTGACACTAGTGTCGGGAGTGCGGAATAGTAACACTGGCATTTGTGTCATTATTTTTTGCTTATTTCCGACACGAGTGTCAGCATTGGCGAGATGAGTCATTCGTCATTCGTTGCGATCAATGATACGATTAGAGGAAATCTCCTAATTACTTCATAGAGAAAAGAGGGATGACATGCATCTTTTTTACAAGCAGACTTTGAATTTGCTGGACACAGAGCTAGATCGCATTAAAAAAGCGTTGGATCGGCTGCCACAGGAGCTGGTCTGGAAAAAAGGGCGAGACAGTACCAACAGCATCGGGAATTTGTGTCTTCATTTGGCGGGGAATGAGTATCAGAATGTGGTGAGTGCCATCGGGGGCAAGCCCTTTGTTCGCGAACGCTCGGCGGAATTTTTGGCGGAGGGAACCTATACGTCTGAGGAGCTCCAAGATCATTTGTTCCGTGTCCGTGAGCAGTCGCGGATGGAAATAGAGCGCCTGTCAGAGGAAGACTTTCACCGGGAAGTCACGATTGTGTATCCGCCAGGTGCAGGGATTGCCTCGTACCAAAAAACAATCCTGGAAATCCTTTATCATACAACTTCCCATTACTCCTACCATACCGGTCAAATTGTTTATATGACCAGACTTTTACAGGACGGCGACGAGCGTTTATTGCGATGGAAACATTGATCTATAGAGGTTTTTGTGTTATTTTGTCGAAATATAATTAAAATTAGATAGGATAACTACTACTAACTGGAGGGTAACGAATCGTGAAGAAATCAGCAAGTATACTGCTAAGTGCAGCATTGGCACTGTCCCTGGCACTCGTGGGCTGCGGCAAGTCAGAAGGAGATCAGGCGGCAAGCCCGCAGACAGGACAAGCTTCAGAAGCCGTTAAAGTAGACATTGGGATGCTGAAACTGACCAGTTCGGCACCGTTGTTTATCGGGATCGAAAAAGGCTTTTTTAAAGAGGAAAATATCGACGCACAAGCCAAATGGTTTGAGGCAGCTCAACCAATCGCCGTGGCTACTGCTGCTGGCAGCGTGGATGTAGGGGCGACAGGTATTACTGCTAGCTTGTACAACATGGTTGCAGGCGGACAAAAGCTGCTCATCGTTGCAGATAAAGGTAGAGAGCAGAAGGGCTACTCCTCCTCCGCTTTGTTGTTCCCAAGCGATTCACCTCTTAAAAGCATTGAAGAGCTAAAGGGCAAGAAGATCGGGATTACCCAAACGGGCTCCACGTATCACTACATGGCCGGGAGATTGCTGGAAAAACACGGACTCGGTCTGAGTGATGTACAGCTGGTACCGCTGAACAGCATCAAAGGTCTGATGGAAGCACTGAAAAGCAAACAGGTCGATGCGATCTTGCTGAATGAGCCGAACATCTCTACGGTCGTACAAGAGGGCTACGGGAAAGTCATCGCGCAAGTAGGCGACGAAATGGACTACCAAACCTCTGGTATTTTCTTCTCTCCAAAGCTGGCTGAAAACAAGGATGCAGCTGAACGCTTCTTGAAGGCGTACGCCAAAGCGACTCGCTACTACTACGATGCTGTTCTCACCAAGCAAGACGGTAAAATCGTACCAGGTGCGAACTATGATGAAGTCGTAGGCATTATCGCGAAATATACAGATCAAGAGCCTGCTATGATCAAAAAAGGTTTGCCTTATATCGATCGTGACGGGAAATTGCTGGAAGCAGACATCAAGACACAGGTAGAGTGGTATGCGAAGGAAAAACTGATCGACAAAGCGATCGACACGACTGAAATCGTGAACACCCAATTGCTTGATGAAGCTGTGCAGAAATTAGGGAAGTGAACACCATGAGAATCGTTGTTGAAAACGTCGACAAAACGTTTGTAGACTCGAAAAAAAGAGAAGTAACGGCTTTGCAGAACATCAACTTTTCGATTGAAAAGGAAGAGTTCGTCGTATTGGTAGGGCCGAGTGGCTGTGGCAAGTCAACCTTGCTGAACATCGTGGGTGGACTGATGTCGCCGACAAACGGAACGGTCTACTTCGAAGGTACGAATGGCAAGAAACCGAGCCTGGGGATCGTGTTTCAGGAAATCGCTCTATTCCCGTGGCGAAGTGTGTATGAGAATGTGATTTTCGGGCTGGAGGAGAGCGGAGCCAGCAAGCAGGAACAACAGGAAAAAGGGAAGCATTACATCGAGATGGTAGGCTTGAGCGG
The DNA here is from genome assembly GCA_029240815.1 of Brevibacillus sp. The sequence goes on along the minus strand of JARDZO010000077.1, from coordinate 9,468 downwards.
CTTTGAGAGTGCCTACCCGAAGCAGTTGTCCGGTGGGATGAGACAGCGTGCAGGTATCGCCCGTGCACTGGCGATTGAGCCTGATCTGCTGCTGATGGACGAGCCTTTTTCCGCGCTGGATGCGCAGACCCGCACGATCATGCAGGAAGAGCTGCTAACCATCTGGAATCGCACCAAGCTGAGCACGCTCTATGTGACGCACAACATTCAGGAAGCCGTTTATTTGGCGGATCGGGTGATTGTCTTGTCGAGACATCCGGGTCAGATCAAGAGCATCATTCAGATTGATATGCCGAAAATCGGGCGTGATCAAGAGCAGTACCGCGCCCAATTTGAACAGTATGCCGACCAGATCTGGCAGCTCATTCGCCACGATGCCCAAGAAGCATCGAGGGAGGGGTAAGAAGATGTCTGAACAACGACAAATCATTACGAATCGTGTAGCCTTTTTGGAAACGAAAATCCCTAGTTACGCAGCGGTCTTGGGGATTGCTTGTCTGCTCGTACTTTGGGAAATTATCTGTCGCCTGGAAATCGTACCGCCGTTGTTTTTGCCTGCTCCTACCGCGATCCTGACAGCGGCTTGGGATATGATCGCGAGCGGCGAGCTGTACAAAGATCTGGTGGCGAGTCTGTATCGGATCGGAGTCGGGTATGCGATCGGGGCAGCTCTGGGTGTTCTCGTGGGACTGATCCTCGGGTTTTCCCGTTGGACAGACGCGATCATGACACCGATCGTCTATTCGATTTATCCGATTCCGAAGATTGCCCTGCTGCCCCTGATCATCCTGTGGATGGGGATTGGCGAAATGCCAAAGGTAGCAATTATTGCCCTCGGCGTCTTTTTTCCTGTAGTCATTAACACCTTCTCTGGTGTGAAGAACGTAGATCCGATGCTGATCAAGGCAGCCGTGACGTTTGGCTCCAATCATCTGAACGTCATTCGCAAGGTCATTCTGCCGGGTTCGTTGCCGATGATTTTTGCAGGGTTGAAGCTTTCGGCGGGTACCTCTCTGCTTTTGCTGGTGTCTGCCGAGATGGTGGCGGCGCAGGAAGGGATCGGTGCGATGGTTCTGCACTACGGGAACCTGATGATTACCACCAAGCTCATGGTAGGGGTATTGATTCTATCCCTGCTCGGGCTGACGTTTAACCGAGTCCTGCAATGGCTGGAGCGCAAGCTGATTCCGTGGAAATAAAAGTCTGTCGATAGAGTGGTCCCGAGATGGGGCCACTTTTTCTATATGTCGATGAGAACATTTGAACATGGACAATCTTGCGCGATTGCTGCTGATTCAGAAAATATACATATAGGATGTAAGAAAGAGGCAGAAGAGTGAATTGTTTCTGCCTCTTTCCATTAGGTTAGGAACGTCTGCGTTTAAACAGGAAGGCGAAGACCGTGACCACAATCAAAACTTCGTGGTGGAGCGTGGCATGATGGGGGTATCTGGGCCCATATTCGGTGGTCCCTTTGGCGTCATGATCCAAACGATGATTGATCCATCCGCTCTCGGAAGGGTCATGGCCCTAATCAACAGCTTGATGCTGATTGCGACACCTATCGGATTGTTCGTCGCAGGGCCGATGGCTGAGCTAATGGGAGTGGCCGCGTGGTTTTCCATCTCCGGTATATTGATTGTGCTGGTTGGGATTTCCGCCTTTTTTGTTCCAGCCGTACGGGCGTTGCGGCAAGAGTAAGCATCAAAATAGCAAGGTTTTCTTACAGAACTGTGACGTATGGGCCGGGAGGTTGGTAATAAAGTCAGCAAAAAATTATAATGAGATCAACAAGAGCGTGAAAAGAGGGCACTATGGAACGTCATGAATTGTTGGAATCCGCTGAGCGCTTCATCCACACGTGCTACGGCGAGCTGGACAAAACACCGCAAGAGACCGAGCTGCGTTTGATGGAAGTACGCAAGTCGATTGCTGAACAAGGTAGCTACGAACATACATCAGAGGAGCTGCGCCATGGGGCGAAAATGGCATGGCGTAACAGCAATCGTTGTATCGGTCGATTTTTCTGGGAAACTCTGCATGTTTTCGACGCGCGAGAGGTAGAGACGGAGGAACAGATGGCAAAGGCGTTGATTCGCCACATCGATTACGCCTCCAACGGGGGAAAGATTCGGCCTACGATTACGGTTTTTGCACCGAATGGGGAAGGAAAATCGAAACTGCGCATCTGGAATCACCAGTTGATTCGCTATGCTGGTTACGAAACGGAATACGGCGTATTGGGTGATCCTGCCTCTTTTGAACTGACCAAGCTGTGCGAGAATCTGGGCTGGAAGGGTGAAGGAACTCACTTTGATATTCTTCCGCTGGTCGTGCAGGTGGGGGAACGCAAACCACAATTTTTTGAGATTCCCCGCGAACTTGTGATCGAAGTCCCGATCGTTCATCCGGACAATGCTGGGTTTGCTGATCTGCATCTGAGGTGGTACGGGGTCCCGATTGTCTCTGACATGCGCATGGAAATCGGGGGCATCGATTATTTGTCAGCTCCTTTCAACGGATGGTACATGGGTACGGAAATTGGCGCGAGGAACTTCGCCGACCAAGAGCGCTACAACATGCTTCCGAGAGTGGCACAGCTCATGAATCTGGACACGAGCCGTGAATCGACGCTTTGGAAGGATAAAGCGCTAGTGGAATTAAACGTGGCGGTATTGCATTCGTTCAAGGAGCAGGGAGTGTCCATCGTCGATCACCATACGGCAAGTCAGCAATTTCAGCGTTTTGAGGAACGGGAAAAGAAAAAGGATCGTACCGTCACAGGGGATTGGACGTGGTTGATTCCACCGATCTCACCCGTGGCTACGCATATTTTCCATAGCTCCTATGAAAACCGGATGGAATCACCGAACTTCCACTATCAGGAGAAGCCGCATTACCTTCATAAATAAGGAGAGCCCCCGCAACCGGGTTAGCAGGAAATGCTAACGGTAGAACGGGGGCTCTTTTTTACAGATAGGAATTTATAAGATTCCTATCCAGTATAAGTGCAACTAAGGCTCCGCCAAAGGCTTGGCGTAGCCAAGTTTTCTAATCATTCACGGGATCTAGCGATTGTAGTAGCTGCTGAGCGCCTGAATGAGTCCGAGCGGATTTTTGCGCAAGTCTTTGGCGCTGAAGAACACGCTCCCCTGCACTTCAGGATGCAAAGTGTTGTAATCGAGTTGGTTGATGATTTCCTGGGCGTTTTGCCAGCCTGCCTCTGCCGTCCCGAGCTTGTAAGGGGAGTGGCCGATGTAGAGCTTGACGTTGGTACCGCGGACTTCATCCGACCACCACGTGACGAGCTTGTCGTACTGGGCAGGTGCGAAGGAAAGGCTCCAGTAGATTTGCGGAGTCACATAGTCCATCCAGCCTTGTTTGACCCAGGTACGCACGTCTGCATACATGTTGTCGTACGCCGTCACGCCTGCTTTTGTATCGGAGCCAGTTGGATCGACCGCTTTGTTGCGCCATACGCCGAACGGACTGATCCCGAACTGTACGCCTGGCTTCACGCTTTTGATCGATGTATGCAGCTGCTGCACAAACTGGTTGATATTGTCGCGGCGCCAATCTGCTTTGTTTGCGATTTTTTTGCTGTTGTACGCTTTGTAGGTAGAATCGTCGCTAAAGGTGCCGTTGGAAGGATAGAAGTAGTCATCCAGATGGACACCGTCGATATCATATCGTTGTACGACTTCCATGATCTCATTCATTATCTGTTGGCGTGCTTGCGGAACTCCCGGATTGATGTAGAGCTTGTTGCTGGAATTGACGATCCAATCCGGATGGAGCTTCACCACATGGTTCGCTGTCAGTTGATCGGTATTGGCATCCGTATTCGCGCGGAACGGATTAAACCAAGCGTGGAACTGCATGCCGCGTCTATGTGTTTCCATAATCATGAAAGCGAGTGGATCGTACCCCGGATTTTTTCCCTGTGTTCCGGTTAATGCCTTGGACCACGGAACCATCGAGGATGGATATAGGGCATCCGCAGAAGGGCGTACCTGCACGAATACGGTGTTCATCCCCATGGCTTCCAGCTCATTCAACAACTGTACGTATTCTTGCTGTTGTTTGGCTTGATTTCCATATGAGCCGGTAGAAGGCCAGTCGAGATTGAAAACGGTCGATATCCAGACGCCGCGCAAGGAGTCGTTGGTAACGACAGGTGTGGTCGGGAATGGAATAGGGATCGGAGTCGGAATGGGATTCGGTGCGTCGATCACATCCTGAGGGGGTGTATCGATGGCTATTCCCCCGGTTCGCAACGTAATGGTACGAGTCGCTTGGTCCCAATTCACCTGCAGGCCGAGTTGCTCGGAAACGAAACGAAGCGGAACCATGACTCTTCCTTGTTTGTTTTGAGCGGAAGCATCCAATGTCACACTGCTATCATTGACCAAGGCATACGTTTGATTGACTGTCATGGACAACACGGTATCATCTTTCAAAATCGTCGCAGTCTGTTTGGCTTGATCCCAGTAAACTTCAGCGCCCAGACTTTCGCTGATCACCCGCAAGGGCACCATGGTGACGTTTACTTTTGGCATGATGTAAGGCGCGACGTCACTTTTGACTTGCTGCCCGTCCAAAAAGATGCTGATCTCAGGAGTAGACTGTGCTTGTACGGACCACGCCATGGTAGGCATGCACAGTACGAATAGGAGCAAAAGCGTAAACCACTTGCGCAACTTCATTTTGCGAATCCTCCGACAAGTATAGATTTGCGTAAAAAGGGTAACTCTTCCTTAGCATTAGACGTTTATTATAGCGCTTTGTTTCGATAACGGGGGAGGACAAATGTATCAATTTCATAGATTTCAGGACAGTGAACAATAGAAACGGAACCACCCAAGCCGATCTCGAATAGGCAAAGACATAGGGCTTTTTCTTCATGCAAGCAAAGAGAGGAGTCGAAAATGGCGTACCTTCACTTGCAAAAGACACCCATTGTTTTTGTTCCTGGCTTATTTGGTTCGATGAGTGATCAAATCGTACCCGGGACAGGAGACTGGAATTTTGGTCTGGCGAAAACAGCGTATGAGCCGATGATCCTTTTGTTGGAGAGCATGGGCTATCGGATGGGGAAAGAGCTGTTTATTGCCTTTTTTGATTGGAGACAGCCAATTGCCTTTACGACGGATTATCTCGTGCAGACAATCGATTGGGCAAAGCAGATGACTGGTTCAAGTATGGTGAATTTAATTTGCCATAGCATGGGAGGACTCGTAGCGAGGGCCTATGTGCAAAGTGATGCGTATCAGAATGATGTAGCTCAGATGCTCATCTTGGCTACCCCAAATGCGGGATCGCCGGTTAGCTATTGTTACTGGGCAGGAGGAAAGCTGCCTTCTTCAGCAGCGCCTACGAAGAACATGGTGGAACTATACATGACGGTATATCTGGCTTATCTGGAACGAGGTCTTCCTCTCAACAAAATCGAAGCCATCCACAGGAATTTTCCCAGCTTGCTGGATCTCGTACCGGGAAGAGCATATGGCGATTATTTGCTGGAGAGAAGAGATGGGGTAGAGATGTTCGTGCCGTATGACTACATGCTCGTAAAGAATCGTGTGCTGGATGAGTTAAACAGCCAGATGGATGTGATTCCGGCTCGGGGGATTGCTGTCACGCTCGTCGCGGGAATAGGCCAAAGCACCATTCACTACCTAAAGACTGTACCGTCCCTTTCCCCTGTGAAATGGGTCGATGGGCGAGTGGCAGGGGCGATCAACAGTAAGATGGGAGATGGAAACGTGATGATGGAGAGCGTATTTGCTCTGAATGGAGAAAAGTACGTAGTGGAAGCCAATCATCTCGATATTTTAACGAAAAGTGAATCCATCTTAAAATACAAGCTTCAGTAGGAACGAAGAGGTCATCACCCTTCCTTGCTACTGAAGCTTTTTGCCTTTATGGAGAAGTCTGCGGAGCCTGAATCCAGCCTTCTTTTCCGTCAAACTGGATTTGGTACCAGCCGTTCAGATCCGTTACGACCAGGATGGAGCTGTCTGGTGATACCTGCCCGATGATCTCGTAGTTTTCGCCGGGACCTGCATGCACATCTATCGCTGACGGTACTTCAGTGGCAGGATCACCTGGCTCTTCTTTGTCCGGATCAGTCGCTTCCGGCTCCGTCGATTCATCCGTGTCCGGTTGGAGATCAGCCAGCTTCTCTTCGTATTCCAATCCTTTGTCGCCCAACAGGAACGAAGCGATCTCGTTCTCTCCCTGGCCCACCGGATTCTTTACGATGACTCGAGTCGTATCTTCTGCGGACAAGTCGTCTGCTTCGATGGTGAATCGCGATTCGAGTGAAGTCTGGGATAGATGGGGAATAAGCCCCAGATACTTGTATGCCCGCTCTTTCCCTGTGGTCTGCACGAGAATGACGGGATTCTCTTTTTCGTCCTGCAGCTTGGATAATGTGACTTTGAACTCCGTGTCTATATCCAAGGCTTGCTCGATATACACGGTATTGGCGTCGTCATCGGGCATTTTTGCCGCTATGTAGAGGCGATGCTCCTTTTCATCCACACCGAGTGCATATTGCTTGGCTCCCCAGTGAGCGTTTCCAGTTAGAACAGAATGGAACGTTTTGTCCGGGTATTTCAGCTGTAACAGACGCGTAGGATCATACTCGGTCCAGCGCTCCTCCACTCCAGCGATCAACGAGGAAGTATCCAACAACTCGCCGAGCTCCTGATACAGTTCCAAGGCTTTAGTGAATTGATGCGCCTTGGCATACTGCTCCGCCTGTTTGATTCGGCTCTCCAGATGGCGTTCGATCGTAGCGAGAACATCAGAATCGTCAGGAAGTACACCCTTGATCTGCCGATAAGCTTTTGCCATGACAACAAAGCCAGGTAGGTCCTTTTGCTTGATGGCTTGATTGATTTCGCTTTGGGCGTACCGTTCGAGCTGTTTTTGCAGCCAGCCTGCCGATATTCCCTCTTGCCTGTATAGCTTGATGCTATTTGCCGTCCGAGTGATGACATCGTCAAAGGAAAGGGAGGCTGCCAGCTTGCGGAGCTTTACCGTTTCATAGCGTTGAAAAAGAGTGTTCAGTTCTTCTTGCTTTTCTACCTTTCCTCCAAAAAACTCATCCGGAATGAGAACGAGCGTATGGACAAAGGACCCCTTCTCATCGTCGTTGGGGGACTGCATCTGCGACTTCGCTTGCTGCAAAGCTATTTGATAGTAGTCGCTCCAAGCCTCTTCCAGGGCAAGACGTGTGGATATCGCCTGAAAAAAGGAGGTGGTTTGTTTATCTTGCTGCTTGAAGGTTTCCTCCTTGAAGGATTGATAGTGTTGATAGGCTGCCAGTACTTGTTCTTCCTGCTTGTCTCCGATGGCAGCCTGAGCTTGTCGGGAAAGGGATTCCAGCTGTCGCCGGATGGAGGTTAGCCCTGACATGAAGGCTGACCACTCCTCGTCCCCATAACTGATTGCGGAATATTCGCTTGCCTGTGAAAAGGTTTGCTCAGCAGAAATGAGGTTATCGGCTTCGTAATACGCGAAAGCTTGATCATACTGCTTGATTTTCTTGATACTCCCGTTGACTTTCCATGCGACTGCTACCAGTGCGGCCGCCACGACTACCAGTAAAAGATTACGGACCCAGAGCGATTTTTGATAGGAAGTGATCACCATATGGCTCTCCGCTCCTTCACAAAATGCCTGCAAAATCTGGATCGAAGGCGAAGTGTGTATCTACCCGTTTTTTCGTGGCTGCGTATAGAAGCTCCCATCCCTCGTGGCGATGAGTGTGAGCCATTTTGGCGAGGCGCAGCAGTCTCTCCCGTGGGATGTAGTCGATAAACTCGATGATCAGGTCCTGGTACTGTTCGACATACGGCTTCATACGAAGAGCGGCGCCAGCCATCTGACCCATCAGCTGTTCTCCATTTTCCTGCAGGAGGATATACGATTTGTAGCGTCTGACGTAATCCAGCGCCGATTTTTTGACGAGCGATGGCTGTACCTTGACCACTTCGCGCAAGTACTCGACGAAATCTTTGTCGTAGGTGCTCGGAATGAGCGTTTCCAGCTCCAGCTCCATATCTTTTCGCAGGATAAAGTGGTTGAGGAACATGATTTTGCGTATTTTGATCGTATCCGAATGAATGAAATGCCCGATTTCGCGTGTCTTCTCATAGGCATCCTTGAAGCGCTCGGCTTTCACATCGGCACCGACGTCCTCGAGATGATGAACGAGGGCTGTTTTGATGGCCTCGCGTTCTTGGGTAAGAAAAGGTAGAAACTGAGCATCTCTTTCATAGGAGCCGTATTTTTTTTGAATCCAAAAAAACAAGACGAACAGAAGCAGGCCAACGCCAGCGGCAATGAGCAGCTGGGCGAGTGATTTCGCGAAGAGGACTGCTAGACAGACGAAAAGGGCGAGTAGCAAGAAGCGAGTCTGAACGTAGCGCCGTGTCACCAAAGCCGACAGCTTGCGGATTGGTTGATATTCCCGACCGCATTCCTCACAGTGCGTGTCCCACAAAACGTGATACGTATGGCAGTGCTTGCATGCCTGCAGGCGTTCAAAGGTATATGCGGTTTTTCGAGTTTTGCGGAATAGTACTCCGGTTTTTTTTCTCATGGCCGTTCCCTCTTTTCATTGAGTAAGGCACGGAGTTGTTGATCGATGTCCCCTGCAGAGAGATTTCGCCGCTTCAACCGAAGCAGCTTGATGAAACGAACACCGAGTAGGACAAAAGCTGCAGCGAGAAGGAAGTAGGTTACCATATTTTTCTCCCATAAATTGATAGTGTCGAAATCTGTAACAAAGAAACAAGTTGTATCGTATTACGTGATAGAGGCAATCATATGTGCTATTTGGCCCCCTGAATATAGTGGTAATAGTGTCATAGTCTTACTTTCTTTGCAATAGTTCGCAAATACTGTGCACAGCGGAGGTTCTAAAGAATGATACGTTTCAGCGTGTTGTGTCGATACGTCGTTTGTACAGCACTGCTGCTGGTCTCTGTAATGACGGGTACACAACCTGGTTTTGCGCAAACCAGCGGAAGCAACATGGATGCCGTGCTGGTCGTGGACGTCAGTAATTCCATGACCCAAAGCGATAAAAACAAGGTAAGCAACGAAGCGATGAAAATGTTCGTGGACATGACATCGATCCAGAAGAACAAGATCGGAATCATCTCTTACACCGACAAGATCGAGCGTGAGAAGGCTCTGATCGAGGTGAATTCGGAGCAAGACAAGAACGATATCAAATCCTTTATCGACAGTCTGCAAAAAGGGGCGTACACGGATATTTCCGTCGGGGTCACCGAAGCAGTGAAAATTCTCGATGCGGGCCATGATCCAGCCAATGCGCCGATCATTGTGCTTTTGGCAGACGGAAACAACTACTTGAACGAAGCGGCGGGAGGCTCACAGGCCCAGTCGGACAAGCGATTGCAGGAGGCGGTGAAAGCAGCCAAGAGCAAG
>JARDZO010000076.1 GCA_029240815.1 Brevibacillus sp. | reverse complement strand
TTCACATGATTCACCGTATGAATCCTTCCTTTCCTAGGGGATTTGCTTTGCAGTTACATACTATGTGGGCAATGGGAAATTTGCTTGTCAACGAATGCCCATTTTTAGGTTAGACGTATCGGTCAAAATGGAATTCGGAATCGTTGGAAGAACCAATTGTCGTCAAATTTTCTCTGGGTGAGATAGCGCATGCGCTGAGCTGCAGCGCCATGAGACAAAACATCGTCATCGATTTCGGCAGCATTTGCATAGACGATGAGCTTTTTGCTGGCTTCAATTCGCGCCTCACTAAAGTGGCTATAGGCCATTCTCAGCATGTTGTAATAAACGTGCTCGTGAACGACGGTGTACGGATGCGATTGTCGAAACAGATGCAAGATTTTTACGGAAGGCTGGACCATACAGGTGTAGCCGAATAGCCACATCTTGATGGAAAACTCGATATCCTCAAATCCCCAGACCCGAAAACCGCGGTCAAATCCTCCCACTTTTTGAAACACTTCTTTAGACACGAGAAAACAACCACCTGGCAAAATGGCGACTGGCGAAGGCTTATGCGGATTCGGATTCCATACGACCCCGAGCCGCTGATCCAGATTTTGGCCGTATCCGATCTTGTGCGGCTCTGTCATAGAGGCGATCCCTGGTGCGACCCCATCTGCCTTTTTCGTGAGGATGAGCTCCATCATTTGGTCGATCCAAAAATTCTCGAATTTCAAGTGCGCGTCACAAAAAATGAAGTACGTCCCTTTTGCGCGATCTGCTCCGAGATTCCGTGCGGCAGCAGCACCGATCCCTTCGGTCGTAACCAGCGTGATTTGCGGAGACTTTGGCGGCTGGGTCAGGAAATAACAGCAGTTATCTGTAGAGGCATCATCGACCACGATGACTTCATAGGCATATTTGGTCCTGCAATTGAAAAGGGAAGTTATCGTGGAGCGCACGTTGTCTCCTTCATTTTTCACCGGAATGATGATGGAGACCAACGGCGTTTGTTGGACGGACATAGTACCACTCCTTTCTCTTTGCCATGGTATGCCGTAGGCGAATCAGTGGACCGCCTAGAACCCAAAATGGCGCAGAGTGCTGTTCACTCATGACCATGGGCATTCATACAATATGGCGGATACCGTTAGGAGTGCCGTGAAGGAGTGATTAGGATGGACGTCGAGGTATACTACAGTGGGCAACGTGGCGGAACAATGCCGTATACAGCTCTGCCTGCCTTTCGGTTGTTTTGTAAGCAAAATGGATTTCAGTTGAAGTGGGACCCCAAGAACAAGCGGGTCGATCTGGACTCGGGGTTAAAAGGGAAAGTGTGCGTCCTCTACGCGGGAACAGCATCGGGTGAGCAAGCCCACGAAAAAGAAATCGTGGAAAAGGTGCAGCGATTTGTGTCTGAATATGGCATGGAGATCGTCCTAGGCCGAAAAAACGATACGGCCGCCAATCAATCAGATGTAGCCATCCGAGTCAGTGTGAAAGAGATGCGGGCGCTCGAAAAACCAAGAATCGTCCTGTTCCAGCCTGAGGATCGCAGAGACCTGACGAGATCGCTGCAGTCTGAATTGAAGCAGACAGGAATGACGTGCCTCATTAAAGGAAGCAAAGTGTCAAAGCCAGTAGGATCAATCGTTCACCTGCAATTGCAATTTCCGCAGTTTACGGAGATTTACAAGAGAAAGACCTATGGAGAAAAGATCGCGTTTTATCTCGCTTCGGGTATATTGAATTATTTTCAGGAAGATCTCCGGATTCAGCCGCTTGCCTATTTGCCACCGAACTTGCTGAAAGTATTTTTCGACAGTGTCATGCTGGGACAATCGCTCAAAACGGACCAATGCCTTATGAACTTTCAAGTGAATCAGCACGAGACAGTGACAGAAGCATCAGAGAAAGAGACTCAGCTGAATGAACGGGAGCATATGGAAATCGATGAGTCCGATGTATCGGAAAGGCAGGAGGATAACGAAGAGCTGGAGGAACTGGAGGAGTTAGGGGAAGAACAGTTGGTACTGAGCATCCACGGGGGGCAGCCAGTTGAGTCCGAATTAGCGCAGGAGCCGTCGGTAACCACTATAGATCCTGCTTTGGACATCGAGAACCTAGACGTAGCTTCAGAGACCGTCGGAATGATAGAGCCAGCTCCAGATTCCGAGCCCGTAGGGACTACAGAGTCAGTCGTACCTTCAGAACAAGCCGTACCGCCGGCTGAGCCCGCCGAAATGAAAGCAACAGCCGTTCCGCAGGCGGTACACGCTTCGGTTCAGGTAGAAAAAAGAGTGGAAGCAGAAGTGTTTTTTGACTACACATTGATCCACTCGGATTCGTCTGACAGACCCTTTTTATTGATCGGGACTTTGCAAGTGAAGAACACAGGGACGGAAGCTCTCTCCAATCCGATCGTGTGCTTGCGCGTCACACCGCCTGACTCCATCAAAATGGGCGGCCAGATTCTCCCTCCTAAACTGGTGGAGACGCTGGCCATTCAAGATTCGGGTGGGATGAAAGGATGGAGGTATCTGGATGACGATTGGTTTTCGCAGGCGCAGGAGCGTGGCGAATACTGGATCGCACCGATCCAGCCAGTATTGATTGAGCCAAAATCGACTGAAGCGTTTCAAAATTTCCAGATTTCCTTTTTGAAACAGCCATCCGGGCAGGCCGTCATGGTCGAGGGAGTCGTGCTCTGCAACAATCAGGAAGTAAACTTTTCGTCGAACAACCGCATTGCCATTTCCTTTTAAGCAAAAAACCCACCATTTCAAAGGGAAATGATGGGCTTCTCTTCGCATATTATTTTTTTAAGAACATTTGCACGAACGTTTTCCCGTGCGGTCCGCCATTGACCACAGCGATCCCGACATAGTCGTATGAACCGCTCATGATGTTGGCTTTATGTCCCGAAGAGTTCATAAACATCTGGTGGGCACCGTTCACTTTTTGGTTCTGCGCGATGTTTTCAGCTGCGGCACGGTAGTTGATCCCAAACGACTCCATCATTTGAAATGGCGAACCGTACGTGGGAGACGTATGGCTAAAGTAGCCTTTATCCACCATTTCCTGCGCTTTCACGCGAGCGACCTTCGTCAATTGCATATCAACTTGATAAGGAGTCAGTCCTTTGCTGGCGCGTTCCTTGTTGACGAGCTGTACCATTTCTTTTTCATCTGCCGTCAGTTCAGATGGCAAAGGAACTTCGGAGCTAGGGTTTTGAACCGATCCTGCATTTTGACCAGAACCAGGGTTTTGCGTTGGAGGTGTTGTCGTACCTGGCTTCGACTGATCATTCTTGTTATTTTTGTATGCGTCGGAAATCGAATTGTATGTTTTTGAATCGGCTTCCCCTGTCAATGTCTGCTTGTTGCGAGATTGGAACAACATCACAGCAAACCGGGTAGATTCATCATAAGTGCCTGTAGCAGTGACCTTGTAGCCGAGCGAGGAAAGCATTTTTTGCAATTCTTTGACACGTTCACCGGTAGAACCCAGCTTCAGTGTAGCCGTTGACGTTTGATCGCTAGGTTTGGATGTGTCAGGCTTGGTTTCCGGTTTTGTGTCCGGATTCGTATCCGGCTTTGTCGCAGGTTTTTTGGAAGCATGGTAGACCTGCTTCAGCTTGTTGTACGTAGCCTGGTTCACCACACCAGTTTGCTTCAGCTTGTATTTCTTCTGGAACTTTTTGACGTTGGATGCGGTGTAACTGTTGTATAGCTTGTCCACTTTCAACTTGTAATCAAATTTCAATGCATCAAGCATCTTTTCAACTTCAAGAACCTTAGCGTTTTTCATTCCCTTTTTCAGAGGAGTAAACGCAGTCGTTTTTGCATGTGCTGTTTGTCCGATCATGGTGAAAGTGACGGACAGGGAAAGGATTGCTGCAATCTTCGTAAAGTTGCGATTCATGTCATCACGCCTTTCTCTGGTTTGTCGTGACCAATCGTAGCAAAAGGTTGCGGCGAGTGGAAAGGTATAAATATTGGAAAGGGATGGAGAGCAGATGTTTGACCTCACATGGATTGACTTGGCCATACTGGTGTTAGCTTGCTTCCGTCTCACCCATTTGATTGTGTTCGATGAGATCACAAAATTCTTGCGAGACCCCTTTATTTCCTTGATCGACGAGAAAGATGCTTCCGGTCAAATCATTCGCCAGATGCACTTCAAAGGGGGGAAAATTCGCAGCTGGATCGGTCGGTTGCTCAGTTGCTATTGGTGCGTGGGGATCTGGGTGGCACTGGTCATTGTATTGCTCTATTTGTATGTACCGGCCGCCTACCCGATCATTCTCCTGCTCGCGATCGCAGGAGCGGCGGCCGTCATCGAAACCAAAATGTATATGGGCTGAAGATCAGTTGCGAAAAGCTCGATAAACGATAGCCTCTTCGTGACTGAGAGGAAGCATGTCTTCTGCCAAATACCCGCCCACACGCATGTTATCGATTTGAGGGATGGCAGGTGGGGTCATGCTGGTGGAAGAGATATCGATTCGGTGCGTCAAGCCTCGGGGGTCTAGCGGGATTTCCAAGGCAAAGAGAGCCTTCGTGACGGTAAACGTCTTCGCCAGCATACCGTTCACCAGTGCAGTCAGCGTGAATGCTTTTGGCAGCTGCATCGGGACGCCGGGGATCTTCCCTTTCACCAACAAGAATTGGGCAGGTGCAAGAGGATCGGACTCCATGGTGATGCGCAAAATAGGGGGAGCCCACAGATCTCTGTACCGATTCATCCCTGTAATTCTGGAAGAGTTGGAGCGGAGCGTTTTTAACTGCCTCAAGAGATCGACGACGCCCATTCCCCGATATTGAGGGAGGTAGGACACCCAACCGGGCGGGATCGAAGAGTAATTCTTTGCGAGAGATTTTAGTACTTCAGGTACGCCGACCGAATGCCATTGCGTAGCCGATTTACATGCGCCATGTATGCGGGCATTTGCCAAAAATTCCGGGATAAATCCGATGGGATGAGCTTTGGCAATCCGCATCCAAAGCTCGTAGTCCATACAAAACTGCAGTCTTTCATCGACACCGCCCATTTGCCTGAAAACGTGGGTGAGCATAAAAGCAGATGGTTGGCAAATGACGCAGGATTGATACAGTGATCTTGCGTCCGCTTTTTCAGAAGGGTAAGCGCTGTAGGCCGTACCGGACTCGTCAGTGACCTGACATCTGCCATGGAGCATGCCCCAGGCAGGCTGTTGTTGGAAGGCATGGACAGCTTTGCGGATGGCGCCGGGCAAATACGTATCGTCCGAATTCAGCCAGCCGACGATTTCCCCCTTCACCATCGCCAGCCCTTTGTTGATGGCGTGAGATTGCCCGTTATCGGGTTCCGATACGAACCGAAAGCGAGGGTCTCTTTGTGCATATTCCTGCAAGATCGAAACGGTTTGATCCGTCGAGCCCCCGTCCACTACAATGTGTTCGATGTGGGGATAGTCTTGACCCAGGATGCTATCTATCGTTTCTCGGATGAACTTTCCTTGGTTATAGGAGGGCGTAATTACGCTCACTAAAGGCAGCGGCGATAGAGACAACTGGAACACTCCCTTACGTGAAGTCATCAAAAACAAAAACAAAGCGTGCTACCAACAGAGTATGTACAAGGGCTCACGAATGCTTCGGGACGGTTGCCCGATTTTCTGTGAGCGATCCGCACGAGAGAAATAAAAGACAGGTGCACGAGCCGGCGAAAGCCGTGTGCACCTTTTCGCATTTGCTGCTACAAATAATCAGGAACCAATCCAGGGTTGCGGTATATTCTCAGTAGTTCCGCATATGCATCGGGATCCATTTCATTGCCCGGAATGGCTCTTGCTATCAGACTGATACGCCCCGCTTCATAGTTGCTCACTGTTCCGGACGGGATAGTACGGACCGATTCGGGGATGGGTTCAAACATAGTGCCACGCAGCATCTCCATCAAACAAGGGACGGTTGGCAGCCACCAGGTAGTAATGTCCGGATAGATCCGATTTTGTTTGCCAGGAGGGCCATTGTACACCATCATGGACTGATTCATGTCCAGAATGCAGGCGGTCTCCAGCAGTAAATGCCCACCTGTTTTCAAGACGCTTCTGCTTTGGGACAAGGTCCACATCGGATCGCGAAGGTGGTAAAGCAGTCCCAGATGCTGCACGACATCAAATTTGTTGCTGTAAATTTGATGGGGAAAAGGCAGCGGAGTGGTGATGTCGTCCATCAGGAGGACCTGCAGCCCTTCCCAGAGCTTGTAGGGAGTGATGTTGTACATCGGTACGACCTTGCTTTGTAAAATATTTTTGCAGAATTCAAAATTAGAATACAGCAGATGCAGGCAATCTGTTGCCACTACTAGGCTCGCTCCGAGTCTCTCTGCTTCAAAGGACCACATGCCATCAAAGCTGGCGAGGTCCAAGACGCGTTTCCCTGCATAGGAGATATGCCCGCGAGATTGGCGGGTCATGTTCCACAAATCTGTCAACTGCTCGATACCTGGAGTTACAATGCCGGGCCGCAGCTGAATTTTATGATACCAGGCGCGTTTTTTTATTTCTTGGAGGATCTCTTCATTGGTCCAGTGCCTTCCCACTATTTCGTTGCCCCCTCGTTTACTTCCTAGTAATCGTGTGTTTGCGTGAAACATTTTGTTGCCATATACCATATGTACAAGGCATTTTCATTGAACCGGTATAGAAACATTAATTATGCCCCCATTTTCGAATACGCGGTAAAACCCCTTTTGCATGCAGACAAATGTCGGGTTCTCCTTGAGTGCAAAAGACATAGAGGAATGCAGGGAAAGAGGAGAGAGGCAGGAGGCGTTTATAGATGTCTTTACCCATTGTTTTCATCCATCGGGGGGATGATGACTATCTTGGATATGCTCTAGCGCAAGCAAAATGGAGCAATCCTAATTCACCGATTCTTTTACTCGGAAAGACGATCAATCAGCAGTTCGCACAGAATGGGATCATCCATGTCATGATCGACGACTATATGGAGACGGCTGTGAATTTCGCGAAAGTATACAAGCATATTCATTACATGCCCTATGAATACAACTTGTTCTGTTTTCAGAGATGGTTTATCCTCCGGGATTTCATGAGGCATCACAACATCCCCAAATGCTGTTATCTCGACTCGGATGTCATGCTCTACACGGACGTGAACCAACCGCAGTTTGAAACGTTTTCGATGGAATTCGTTTGGACCAATTTCGTGGAGATCCAGCGGCTCGAGCGCTTTTGCGCGTTTGTCACCACGCATTTTGAGAATCTGGCGTTGTTTGGGCAGGTCGTGGCGTTTGCGCATAAAACTTTGGATCACGTGAGGTTCGGCATGCCGCTTATCACAGATATGGTGCTCGGCGTGATGTACCTGAAGCAATTCCCTGGATATCGAATGACCCACGGCCTGTATCATGATGCCTTTTTTGATGGGAACATCCAGCAATCGTATATGACAGAGAGCCTGGACGGTAAAAAGAAAGTCTATTTGAAGGATGGCATCCTCTACTGCAAAGAACGTCAGACAAACCGTGATCTCAAGCTGTATACCCTGCATTTTCAAGGGACGATCATGAAGCACTATATGAAATTTTTCTACTCTCCCGCCCTAACTCAAAAAGGAGCCTATTACTTTGATTACCAGAGGGTGAAATGGTTACCCGCACACTAGTTTGGGAAAGAGCCTGGTGGATGCTTGCACCGGGCTCTTTGCTGTGGGCATCTATCATTCCTACCTAGTGAATTGACCATTTTATTGGGACAATAGAGCATCCATTTCACGATAAGCATATGATGATGCATGCAACGAGATTAATGGACTGAGGTGGCCTGAGTGAAACTGATATTACTATCGGGTGGTTCAGGAAAAAGGCTGTGGCCGCTCTCCAATGATGTCAGATCCAAGCAGTTTCTAAAAGTACTCCACAATCCCCAGGGGGAACAAGAGGCCATGGTCCAGCGTGTCTGGAGGCAACTGGCTGCGACGAATTGGCTCCAGCCGGTGTACATTTCCACCAGCAGCGCACATGTCGATCTGATTCACAGTCAGTTGGGGGAAGACGTTTCGCTCATCATCGAACCAGAAAAGCGAGATACATTTCCTGCCATTGCGTTAGCTGTGTCCTATTTGCATACTTGCGAGGGTGTCGGTCTCGATGAGGTAGTCACGATCATGCCAGTGGATGCGTATGTGGAGCTGCCCTTTATGGAAAAAATCAAGGAGCTGGAGACGGTGCTGCGCAAAACAGGGGCAGACCTCGCCTTGATCGGGGTGACACCTACCTATCCATCTACCAAATACGGTTACATCGTACCCCACAAAACGAAGGAGGCCCGAAGCGAGATCCCCTCTTATTACGAAGTGCAGTCTTTCAAGGAAAAACCGGGGACGGAACAGGCGAATGCTTTACTTGAAAGGCAGGCATTGTGGAATTGCGGGGTATTTGCTTTCCGGCTCGGTTATCTGATCCGAGAGCTTTCCAGCAAGAATTGGCCGACAGATTATCACATACTGGCGCAGCAATACGGGAAGCTGCCCAAAATCAGTTTTGATTACGAGGTTGTAGAGAAAGCAGAAAAGGTAGTCGTCGTTCCTTATTCGGGAGATTGGAAGGACTTAGGTACG
Organism: Brevibacillus sp.; assembly: GCA_029240815.1. Next base: position 11,277 of record JARDZO010000076.1, on the reverse strand, counting down.
TGGAACACATTAACGGAAGAGATGAACGTAGAAGCAGTGGGGCGAGTGTATCTCGATGATAGCTGCTTCAACACGCATGTTCTCAACGAGCTGGACATTCCTGTCGTCTCGATTGGCCTCGCGAATACGGTTGTCGCAGCCAGTCCGGATGGGATTCTCGTAGCTGCAAAGGAAAAGAGCCACCTGGTCAAGGATATCGCGATGGACTGGAATCACCGTCCCATGTATGAAGAGAGGCGATGGGGCTGGTATCATGTCCTTCATTTCCAAAAAACGGAAGAAAAGGTAGAAGTGCTCACAAAGCGGCTGCACATTCATGCGGGCAAAAATCTCAGCTACCAATACCATCGCAATCGTAGTGAGGTATGGATGATTGTCACCGGGGAAGGAGAATTTATCCTCGAAGACCAGTTGAGAACCGTAGGTCCAGGCGATGTTCTAGAGATCCCTGTAGGGGCCAAGCATTCCATCAAAGCATTGAAAGATTTGGAATTTATCGAAGTGCAGATGGGGAGCAAGCTGATTGAAGAAGATATCGTCCGACTCGGAATGTCCTGGAGAGAGATTACCGATCAGATCACGCATCCTCTCCAGATGAAACGTGATGCTCATGATTGATTCGAGCTTTTGGAAAAACAAAAAAGTACTGATTACCGGGCACACAGGGTTTAAAGGGTCGTGGCTGTGCCTATGGCTGCATGCTCTGGGAGCAGACATCACCGGATTTGCGTTAGCACCTCCGACGGCACCCAGTCTGTATGCGTGCAGCGGTGTCGATCAGCTGGTGCATTCCATCATCGGCGATATCCGATCGAAGGAACAGGTGCAAGAGGCAATCTTCCAAGCCAAACCAGATATCGTCATCCATATGGCGGCTCAGCCACTTGTGCGGTTTTCGTATCTTCATCCCGTGGATACCTATTCGGTGAATGTGCTGGGGACCGTTCACGTACTGGAGGCCGTGCGCGCAGCAGTCGAGAGCGGTGTTCCCATCCGAGCGGTGATCAACGTAACGACTGATAAATGCTATGAGAACAAGGAGTGGAGCTGGGGCTATCGGGAGAATGATCGGCTGGGAGGCCATGACCCTTATTCGAACAGCAAAGCGTGCAGTGAATTGGTGACGATGAGCTACCGCCACTCTTTTTTTTCGGCCGCAACATTCTCTACCCACAAAGTTGCTATCGCTTCAGCCAGAGCGGGCAATGTCATTGGTGGCGGGGACTGGGCGCTGGATCGATTAATTCCTGATTGCATTCGTGCAATAGGAGAAGGGCAGAAAATCAAGATTCGCAATCCGGGAGCGATTCGTCCATGGCAGCATGTGCTGGAACCGCTGAGAGGCTACCTGATGCTCGCCCAGAAAATGTGGGAGCAAGGCAGTGCGTTTGCACAGAGCTGGAACTTTGGACCGGAGGATAGCGATGCCAAACCGGTCGAATGGATGGTAGAAAAGCTGTGCGCAAGCTGGGGCGAAAGTCCAGGTTATGAGCTGGACGCAGATTCCATTTGGCATGAAGCCCATTATTTGAAGCTCGATTGTTCTCTGGCCAAAAGCCTGCTGGGATGGAAGCCGCTGTGGTCGATCGAGCAAGCGCTGGACAGAATCGTGGAATGGAATCAGGCGTACCTCAGGGAAGAGGATATGCGAGCAGTCTGCCTGTCACAAATCGAGCAGTACATGCGAGATGCGACTAAGTAGCCAAGGATACAGGGAAGGAGCGGAGAGGAATGAAGGTGGTCATACTAGCCGGAGGGTATGGCACGAGAATCGGGGAGGAGACCCATATCAGGCCCAAGCCCCTGATTGAGATAGGAGACAGGCCGATCATCTGTCACATCATGTCCCACTACTCCCGGTACGGCTACAATGATTTCATTATTTGCCTGGGGTACAAAGGCTACATGATCAAAGAATATTTTGCTCATTACTTTTTGCATCATTCTGACGTGACTTTCGATTTTCGCAACAACAATCAGGTCCACTATCACCATCATACGACGGAGCCCTGGAAAGTGACCTTGATCGATACGGGGAAAGATACGGCTACTGGCGGCAGGGTCAAACAAATTCAAAGGTACATCGGGAATGAAACATTCATGCTCACTTACGGGGATGGAGTCTCCAACGTGGACATAGAGAAACTGATGGAGTTCCACCGTACTCACAAAAAGCTGGCGACAATCACCTCGACGCAGCCTCCCGGAAGGTTCGGCGCGCTCGAAATGACAGGGGAAGGGGGCGTAACGGGTTTTCGTGAGAAGCCAAGAGGGGATGGGGGCTGGATCAACGCCGGTTTCTTTGTGATGGAACCAGGGGTGTTTGACTTCATCGAAGGGGACGACACCGTCCTGGAGAAAGAGCCGCTGGAATCGTTGGCTCTGGCTTCACAGCTGATGGCCTACAAGCATACCGGATTCTGGCATCCTATGGACACGCTTCGGGACAAAAGTTACTTGGAAGAATTGTGGAAATCAGGAAAAGCAGAGTGGAAGCATGGAAGGTAAACCATAAGCGAACAACGAGGGGGTTGCGTTACGGTGCTGAACGAAAACAGCGAAGAATTGTTTGCGTCCATTCGACCAGGAGACATCGTCATTGACTGTGGGGCGAATGTGGGGGAGGTCACGCAAAAGCTGGCTGACAAAGGCGCGTTTGTTTTTGCATTTGAGCCGAATCCGTATGTCTACCAAACCTTATGGAATCGATTCAAGGGCTACCCCAATGTGATTTGCATCAACAAGGGCGTATGGCATGAAAATTATCAATTGCGCCTTTTTCTGCACCAAAATTATCAACTCGATCCAGTCGGGTCTGCTTATGCGTCTTCCATTCTGGCGCAACATCCCGTCACTGACTCCAACCAGTTCGTCGTCGCGGAAATCATTGATTTGACGCAATTTATTGATAGCTTGAATCGCGACATCAAGCTGGTCAAGATTGATATTGAAGGTGCTGAATTTGAATTGCTGGAAAAGATGGTAGCCAAAAAGCAACATCTTCGGATCGAGAAAATCGTCGTGGAAAATCATGAATGGCTGATTGAGCATCTCAGACCGATCGCTGCAAATTTTCGGAAGATCATGGCGGAGCAGCAGATTCACAACATTGACTTGAATTGGGTATAGGACCATGATCGTGCTCATGACAGGAGCAACAGGTTTTTTGGGAAGTCACCTCGCCCGGGGGCTGCTCCGAGACGGCCACAAAGTGGTGATTCTGAAAAGGAGCAGCTCCGATTGCTCGCGGATTTCAGAGATTCTGCCGCAGCTGCATGTATACGACGTGGATCGCGAGGATTGGCAGGTGCATCTTGAGGCGTACGGAAAGATCGATGCGATCATCCACACTGCAACGAACTATGGACGCCAAGGGGAGAGCCTCACTGAACTCGTAAAAGCCAATGTGACTTTTCCTTTGCAGCTTCTCGAAATGGCCATTCGCCATGGTATCTCTTTATTCGTGAATACCGATACATTTTCCCGGGTGCCAAAGGTGTTATCCACCCATCTGTCGGGATACAATCTCACCAAAAAACAGTTTCTCGAATGGGGAACGATGCTCGCACGGTCTTCTACTCTTCGTTTTCGAAACATGCGTTTGGAGCACGTGTACGGTCCTTTGGATAACGAAAACAAATTCGTTCCGTTCGTCATTCGTAACTGTCTGCATAAGGAAGGCGAGCTGGCGCTTACCCGCGGTGAGCAAAAGCGCGATTTTATTTATGTCGAGGATGTTGTGGATGCTTATCGGGCTGTGCTGACACGAGCGGCTAAGTCTGATAGCGAAGTGTCATTTGTAGAGTATGAGGTAGGGACGGGAGTGGCAACATCCATCCGAGATTTCGTAAGTCTGGTTCACGATCTGACAGCTTCCCGAACCATCCTGCACTTTGGTGCGCTGCCATACGCTGATCATGAAATCATGCTGTCACAAGCGAATACCCTTCCTTTGCAAGAGTTGGGTTGGTCCACTCAAGTGGGATTAACAGACGGCATCCGAAAAATCATAGAGCATGAAACGAGCCGGTAGGGAGAGAATGTCTCTTTGCCGGCTTTTTCATTTCACCTGGGAGGAGTGGAAACAAAAAAGCATGGCTCCTTGATAGCCATGCTGTGTCATGATCGCTTGAAAGGATCAGACGAGAAACGTTTTGTTGGTGCAATACAAGTCAGCATGGAAAGGCTTCATTTCGTCCAACAGCTGATTGTAGTTCTTGATTTCCACGATCGTGTCGTCCCTCTTCAAAATGTAGATGTGAGAGTAAAGTTTTTCCAGAAGGACATACAAAACGAGAGGGTGCCTGTTGAAATTGTCTCGCATGCTTTCGAGGTTGAACTCGATAATCAGATCCGGATCCCATTTCCTTAAGGTATTCAAGCCACTTTCCAAGACAGTATATTCAGAGCCTTCCACATCCAGTTTGATCAGGTCGACCCGAGGGATCAGATTCAGTTCCATCCAGTCATCCAGACGCACGCAGTTGATATGCTGGTTGGATTGGGATACGACCTTTTCGTCCTGAGGAATAAAGGACCAGCCTCCCCCTCGGGAATCCTCGTGAAAGTGGATGGTTCCATTCCGGTCGAACACGCCGAGATGGAGTGGTTCAATATTGGTTATTTGATTTTCTGCGATATTCTTCACCAAATACGAATAGTTGATGTTCGAAGGCTCAAAGGCGTATACCTTGCCCTGATTCGCCAAATAGCTGAGTGCGAGGGATATGGTTCCAATGTTAGCGCCGATGTCCAAGCAGATGAAATCAGGCTGGACGACTTTTTTCAGTGGCTGGATGACATAGTGCTCGTAATACCCCTTCTCCGTTTGGATAAAGTGCAGGACACTTTCGTCAGACTCGCTTCCATAGACGGTAAATGACTTTTGATCAAATGGCAGGAGAAAATCCACTTTTTTCAACGAGCTTGCGCCTTCTTCTAAAGGTTTGCAAATGCGGATGATGTCGTTCAGAACAAAGAACGACATGTCTGGCCGCAGTTGGTGAACAAATTCTTTCAACTGCGCTATGGTCGGATAATCCTTGAGCAAGGGATTGGGACCGATAAAGCACCGCGCATCATCGATGAGGATGACATGATTGTCGATGGGGTGCTGCAAGATGGTTTGCAGCTCAAGCAGGATGGGCGTGTCGACGTCTCCACGGGCTGACTCCAGTGACAAGGGAATGTAATGGCCATCTAACCAAAACAGGCAAGGCTCCGTGACGGTTTCCAGAACACTCGGCAATATACGCCCGCTGTCCCCCTGTAGGATGGTGATGTGAGGATCAGAAGCGAAGCGACTTTTGGCAATCTGATACAACTGCTGATCGAGCTCAATCGAAGTCAACTTGCCAAAAGAGTGCCTCATCCAATAGACCATGTCTCCTTTGAAAGTCCCCGTTTCGACAAAGTTGTGGATGTTGTAGCCTTTGGCATACAGCTGAATTGTCGATGTTTTCAACTGCAGGGTGGGCATCTCATGCATCCAGAAATCCCACGTCTCCTGATCGGTCAATGCAAAGGGCAATTTCTGTTCCGATCTCCAAGTCTGCACAATTTCTTTCATCCGTGACATGGTAGACCTCCTCCTTCCAACGGTTATCTTCGAGCGACGGAACGAAATACCGCGAGTGTCTCTCTCGCGCATTTTTCCCAGGAAAATCTTCTAGCCTGGACGGTTCCTTTTGCGATGAGATCGTTTCTGATCTCGTGAAGCTGGATCGCGGCCAGCTTCACGGCAATATCTTCGGGCATGGTCGGATCGAACAGGAGCGAGGCATCGCCTGCCACCTCAGGTATACTCCCGCAATTGGAGCTCATGATCGGGATTTGGGAGCGCATGGCTTCGACCAGCGGGATCCCGAATCCTTCAAAGAGGGAAGGGAAGCAAAGAAACCCTGCGTTCCTGTATAAGTAAGGCATCTCGCCTTGTGGTACGTAGTTCAGCCATTTGATTTGATCCCACAGCTGGTTCTGGGAAATGAAGTTTACCACGGATTGATTGGCCTCCTGAGCGAATCCTGTGAAGACCATCGGGATGCGTAGGTCGTATTTCTGGCGCAAGATGACGAGAGCTTTCAGCAAATTCAAATGGTTTTTATGGTGCCAGGTGTTGGCGGGGAAAAACCCGTAGCCTGGGTTCAACTGATACTTTTGGATAACATGCTGGTTGAGGTTCTCGTCAAAGGGCAGGGAAAACTCTTTGGAGGCATCCAAATGAATGGCATGCACTTTGTGCGCGGGAAGCCCGAATTTTTGGAGGATGGTTTGCCTGGAAAATTGGGAGAGAGTCAGAACGGCATTACAGCGTTGAGCGGAGGATTTGTAGTTTTCCAGCCTCCAGCGCAGGGCATGATTCTCAAAAAACTGCGGGTAGTATTCATGTTGAATATCCGGGATATTGATGACGCTCGGGATCGTTACGTCTGCCGGATTGAGCACCAGTAAAGGACAAAACCACAGATCGAGCTTCAGAGAACGAATCCAGTGGTGAAACAGCTGATGTGCGTTTGCATTTTCCGGAATCATGATTTTATGGACATTATTTTGCGTTTCAAATGTATGGAAATTATGGTTGGTGAGAAAGAGAAACCATGTATTGCCATCCGCTGAGTTCATTGAGTAGGAGAGTAAGTTTCGCACATATTGCTCCATGCCTCCGATTTTTCCGGGGATGACGGAAAGTAGGTTTATGCCAATTCTCAATCCGAACCCCCCTTTACGAATGAGGATGATTTCGGTACCAGTCGATCGTTCTTTGTAGTCCGGTCAGCAAGGAAGTTTTGGCTTCAAAACCAAAACGGTCTTTCGCTTTACTGACATCCAACAACCTTCGTGGCTGTCCGTCCGGTCTGCTCGTATCCCAGATGATTTCCCCGCGGAAGCCGGATAAGGATTTGATGACCGCTGCCAGCTCCCTGATGGACATTTCCTCGCCGGAGCCGATATTGACCGGTTCGGACTGATTGAACGAGCGAGTGGCAGACACGATCGCTTCGGCTGCATCTTCTACGTAAATAAACTCCCTGGTGACTTCACCCGTCCCCCAGAGAACGATAGATGTATCCTTGTTTTGCTCTGCTTCCACGCATTTTCGGATGATAGCCGGGATGACGTGAGAGGTCTCCAAGTCAAAATTGTCGCCCGGTCCGTACAGATTGACGGGAAGCAAAAAGATGGAATTGAAGCCGTATTGCTCGCGATAGGCCTGTGACTGGACGAGCATCATTTTCTTGGCCAATCCATAAGGGGCATTCGTTTCTTCTGGATATCCGTCCCACAGGTCAGATTCGTGAAAGGGGACAGGCGTGTATTTGGGATACGAGCAGATCGTACCGATGGCCACGAATTTCTCGATGCCAAACAGCCGCGACTGCTCGATGAGCTGTGTCCCCATGATCAAATTGTCGTAAAAGTACTTCCCCGGATTCTTTTGGTTCGCTCCGATTCCACCTACCACTGCGGCCAAATGGATGATGATATCCGGCCGAAAGTCTTGCAGCATGTTTTGAATGTCGCGTTCCTTTCGTAAATCGTATTCACGGCTTCTGGGGATAAAAACGTGTTCGCAGGATGCGCGATGCAACTTCTCCACGACATGTTTCCCTAAAAAACCTGCACCGCCCGTGACGACGATTCGCTTCGGCGCCAGATTCAGCATGGTATCCACCTTCCTTTCATTTCCGAATGTCAATATAGGGGAGAAGGCCTGCGGTTATTGACCCAATTCTGAATGTGGGTAGGCCCTTTGGTAAATTCCTGGTAAAAAGTGTATTCCTCGGTGGAGAGCGGGATGATTTCCAGGGCGTGATAGCTGACCGATCGAGAGCTTCCGTCTGGTTGGGGGAGCAGTGTCTGTCGGTTACAGATGATGCTCACTTCACATCGAGGGCCTAGGGAATGGAGCGGAATCGCGATATCAAAGGTCGGGTGAGTCACTTTGAAGTTGTGGGCTAGGGCGCCATTTACCATGACATGAAAGTGCAGGAGGGAATCCATCAGGGTGTTCCTTCCTTTTAAGAGCAACACCTGCATGGGGGAAGTTGGCGGTATTTGGATCGACAGGCGCAAATGCTGGGGAGCCCATAAATCTGAGTAGCGATTGGAAGCGATCAGCTGCGGACCTTGGCCAAAGGTATGGTACCGCTTGAGCATGTTCAGAAACCAATGGGCACCCTTGTTGTAATGATGGGAGGTGTAGTGTTGGAGCCACTCGTTTGAGACCGTTCCAAAGTGTTTGACACTCGTCTTCAAAATTTCTGAAAAGCCCGGCTCCAGCTCATTGACGACCGTTTTGCAGGCTGCATATAAGCGGGAGTTCGCCAAATACTCTGGTACCCACCCGATGGGGTAATGCAAGGAAATCCGGTTCCACAAATCGTAATCCATGCACCAGTCGTGATCTTCGTCTACGCCGCCTACACTCTCGAATGCATGCTTTCTCAGGAAAGCAGTGGGCTGGCAGATGATGTTGAGATTGAATAGCTTTCTCCGATCGAATTCCATCCAAATGTACGGATATTTCACTTTGTTATGTTCGTCGATGTGGAGTCCTTTCCCGTACACGACTCCCCAATCGGGATGAGCACGTAATGCGGATACTGCCTTTGAGACGGCTCCGGGAAAATAAGTGTCATCCGAATTGAGCCAACCGATAAATTCTCCTCGTGCCATTTTCAAGCCTTTGTTGATTGCGTGAGATTGACCACGGTCTGGTTCGGAGACGTACCGAAATCGCTCGCCCAAATGGCTGTATTGCTGCAAAATAGCAAGCGTGCCGTCTGTAGATCCACCGTCCACCACAATATGTTCGATGTTCGGATAATCTTGGGTAAGGACACTGTCAATCGTTTGCTTGATAAAGGCGGCTTGATTAAACGAAGGTGTGATGACACTGACGAGCGGTATCTCCTGAGCGGCCATCACCGGTCACCTCCCGCATGTTTTTGCTGATGAACCAAGCCGCGCCAGTAATTCAGCAGGTCCTCCATCGACTGCTCAAACGAAATTTCAGGAGCCCATCCCGTAACCGATCGGAACAAGGAAGAGTCACCGAGTACGATATCCACATCAGATGGACGCAGACGTGTTGTATCGACGTGAATGTCTACATGAACGTTCGCTTTGGACAGTAACGTTTGTAGCATTTCTTCGATGGTAATACTCGTTCCGGATGAGATGTTGTACACTTCTCCGGGGACTCCTGATGCGAGGGACAGCCAGTAGGCGCGAACGATATCTCGCACGTCGGTAAAATCTCTGATGGCTGAAAGATTCCCGACATACACGTTTGGCGACTGCAAGCCCTCTTCAATCAGGGCGATTTGCTTTGCGAAATTGGAAGTCACGTAGCATTCTTCCCGACGCGGCCCGGTGTGATGAAAGGCCCGCGTCCGAACAATTTTCAGGCCGTAGCTTTGGTGGTATTGATAGCCGAGAAAGTCTTGGGCAATTTTACTGACAGCGTACGGATTGAGAGGACGAAAAGGATTGCTTTCCTTGATTGGAGTCTCTTCCGGGTAGACCATCCCGTACTCTTCGCTGGAACATGCAATCTGTATCTTGCAGTCCACTTCCAAGTGACGGACGGCTTCTAAAATGTTCAATTGGCCTACCATGTTGTTCACGAGTGTATCAGCGGGAGAGCGCAAAGAGGTAGGGACAAAGCTCTGCGCTGCGAGGTGGAAGATCAGGTCGGGCTGAGTCTGCCGGATGAGTCGGTTGACGGATTCGGCATCTGTCAGCTCACAGCTCACGAGCTGCGCGTTCTGTAACAGCGCCCCCAGCGACGCCAAACGGCCTGACGAGCGAAATGTCCCGATCACTTCGACATCTCCGCGCGATAGGAGATACTCAGCCAGGTGACTTCCGGCAAATCCGCTTATTCCGGTAATCAGAGCCTTCATTTGGAGAAAACCTCCTACAGGAACAAAAATCATTTTCAGATGGCAAACCGCTTAACATATTATGGATATGAGCCAGTACGAGAGGACGTCACGGCAAGTGCCTCCCCATTCAAAGAGTGGCAGACCATTAAGAAGAGAACAAGAGCCATTGACAGGTGGCGTAATCAAAGTAATGGAGGTCGGCACGATGCGGCAACTTGTCGGAGAGAAAATAGGAGATATATTGCTTGGTAGCCCCTTGAAAATGCAACGAGTTGACCTTAAGGAACCCATCCTTTCCAGAAAACTTGCATAGGAGGGCTCCGTCTTTCAGAAAGATTTTTTTCTTCCCGTCCAGGCTGTCGATTTGCGGGCACGGTGGGGCTAATGGGCAGCTCAGATTGTGGTCGAAAAATGAGTCGCTTATGACTCCATAGGTGCTGTTTTTTCGTAAAAAATAATTGTGGAAGTGGATGCACGCGACCATGTCAGAGAGAGGGGGACCCCCGATTTCGCGGCAATAATCGATAAGCTTTTGCAGCAAGAGTGGCTCCCTGAAATGTGCAGTGATATACGCGCAAAAACGATCCAGTGTGGAAAGGTCGCAAAAAGTTGTCCAAGAATATTCTAAGGTAAAATTCTGAAATTCGGGCGCATGGATGTCGCTGTACAACAGGACATCGGAATCGAGATAAAGAACTTTCTGCAGTCTATTCACCCTCATGAAATCTCGCAAAATGAACCATCGTTGAAAACAGAACAGATTGTAGGCGTAATTATTGGAAGAGATGTGGCGATAATAATTGGCGAATACCATGGCGCTCTGGAAGTAATCATGGATCAGGTAATGCTCAGTCTCTGGAGGGGATTGTTTTTGATTTTCAGGGGTTCCGATGAGAATGACGTGTGATTCCGGGTTGCTTGCCTTGGCTTGCTGCATGCAGGATCCGAGGTGCTCTTCATCCGAACGGTGAATAAAAACCACTGGTATGCTCATCTATTTCAGCTCCTTTGTCGATGCCAAAAAAGACTCTGACAAAAATTTCTTGTTAGCATATGTACGGGAAAAAGAGAAGGCAACGGCAGTAGCCTTTGTGTGTGGACATTTCCTTTGGTTGGATCGTAGGTGTTGCCTTTTTTTCTCCTAGAGGTTGGAACGACCAAGCTTTTTTCACGTTGAGTCATAAGATATCCGTGAAAGAATAGGAAAATTTCAACGACAAGGGAGTGAGACGAGAATGGATTCTCTTCATTTCTATGAAAAACAAATCTTTTCACAAAACGGTGAAGACGGAATGATTGAAGAACTGTTTTCCCGTGTTCAGACTACGAACAAACTCTTCGTGGAGTTTGGAGTCTCTACTGGTCTGGAATGCATGACCCGAAATCT
>JARDZO010000075.1 GCA_029240815.1 Brevibacillus sp. | reverse complement strand
GTATCCTATTGATTGGCAGTATGATCATGATGATGTCTTGCACGAACAGAGCGACAGTGGAATTGGTTCATGCGTCTGCCAAGATCGTAACAGATAAATCCATAAGCGGAGAAACTGGCATCATGGATGGAAATAAAGTAATCAAATATGTTACCCCGACAGTACTCCACTACAAGTTCACGCTGAAAAACACGGGCAACCAAAAGATTGGTGACTCGGAAAATCCAGTCAAGTTCAGGCTCGAACCAAGCGAAGCGTTCATTTCCACAATGAGAAACACGGTTGGATCAAATGGGTTGGATTTCGAAAAGATGAATGGCGGTTATCAAGCAGATGCCGAGATTTTTCCCAATGGAACCGCAAATATCTCCATTTTTTATGAATTAGGAACAGAGGAGAACATGGGAGCCCATCAGCAAATCCCGCTTTTACCCTCTAAAGCAAAAATGGATAAATTGTATAGCAAACGTTTCGACGCCACCTTGATTATCACCGTAGGGGAAGAAGAAATAGCCCGTTTTGACCTTCGCCCTTTTGCGAGCGGATTGCCGCAGAAAATCCACCAGAAGATGGAGGAGGAACTGGGAACGAAAATGGTGGTTCCTGTATGGGATAGCTATCAGGTTAAATTCGCTGAAATCCTGTACCCGCCAGTGCTCAATGACAAAGTGGTTGGAGATCGCCGAGTAGCCACGATCGTCTATACCGATCAAAAAGGACCACTCATCGAGTTGACCAACGAACAGAAAGAGCAGGTCGAAAAAAAACAACGCAGGAAGTTTTTCTATGGAGAGTATGAGGGAAAACCATTGATCAGGATGGAGATCAGCAATGAGAGAGGCTCGCTGATGAACGCGAAGATTCAACAAATCGAAGGGATAGACGTAGAGTATAATGAAAAAGAAGTCGAGTCCGGCAATTACGCCTTTTATTCCTTCCATCTTGAAAACGCCTCATACCTGATCACGTTTCAAATAAACCAGGCTTTTCAAGAAAAAGATGCAGTTCGTTTTATTCGGAGCATTCTTTTAAATCAATAATCAAACACAAAAAAGATGGGCTTAGCCATCTTTTTTTGCGTAGAAACATGGGTTGGGCAATCAACCTCCGATTCTGTCTGAGGGGGAGCCATTTACGTCAGGAGCGACTCCTGTTTTCTTTTCTCTAGTAATTCCAATACCCATTCACACCACTTCATATCCTCCTGCATTCGACGGCAGCCCCAGGAGAGCAAAATATAATCGCTAAAGGAAGGGTGATCAGGATGATCGGGATGTCCTTCTGTTTGCTGTTCCATTTCTTTCATAATATGCTCGAACATTTGTGCTTGTTCACGGCAATGCTCGATGCGCTCCGTAAACATCGCATGTGCTGCCTGTTCGTCAGTGAGCTGCAGGCAGTACGCTTTCAGTACGAGCTCATCGCGAACGACAGGCTCAGCAGTCGGTTCTGCGAGCCACAATTTCAAGGCAATTTCACCTTTTTCCGTAATGGAATACACTTTTTTATCAGGCCGATCAGTCTGGTGTACACGGGTAAACTGCATGTATCCTTCTTGCTCCAATTTGGCCAACAGCGGATAAATCTGGCTGTGCTTGGCTTGCCAGTATGGCTGTAATTGGAGCATTAAATCGTAACCGGAGCTAGGTGTCCGGGCAACCAGCCCAAGAAGTCCGTACGCGAGTGTATTCAATGGAAATGCCCCCTGACTTTCTATCTTTCAAGATCATTATAGGAAGGGATAAGAACCGAATCAGTACAACAAAAAAATTCTAGCGTTTTCCTCTTGAAAGTCAAAGAAGGTCAAACTATAATAAGGTCATTGAAAGGTCAATAAAGGTCAAACAATAGTAAGAGCATACAATCCTTTCGTTATTATGACCAAGTCAAGAAAGGCTAGTCACATCATCACACATTCGCTGTATAGGGGGTAAGATTTATGCAGTGTGAAGTATGTCATCAACGAAACGCAAACGTGTTTTTAAATATACAAGTCCAAGGTAAGCAGCAAAAATATTACTTGTGTACCGAATGCCAGTCCAAGCTGACGAACAAAATCGGACTTGGCATGAACTTTGGCCCATTCTCTTCGTTCTCCGGGCTGGATGATTTTCTCCAGGGATTTGCGAAGTCTTCCATGAATGCGGAAGCAGCGAATACTTCCGCACCTGCCGTTGAGCGCGGCGGTATTTTGGATGGTGCGGGACGCAATCTGAATGATGCCGCTCGTGCTGGTCTGATTGATCCCGTCATTGGGCGAGAGGGAGAGATTGACCGTGTCATTGAGATTTTGAATCGACGCGGCAAGAACAATCCGGTTCTGATCGGGGAGCCAGGGGTCGGTAAGACAGCGATTGCTGAAGGTCTGGCATTGCGCATCGTGGAAGGCGATGTCCCAGCCAAGCTGCGTGAAAAAATCGTCTATACGCTCGATGTGGCGTCCCTCGTCGCAGGTACGGGGATTCGTGGACAGTTTGAAGAAAAAATGAAGCAGATCATCGCAGAGCTGCAACAGCGTAAAAACGTCATCCTGTTCATTGATGAGCTGCATCTCCTGGTGGGAGCGGGTTCTGCAGAAGGCTCGATGGACGCAGGCAACATTTTAAAGCCCGCTCTGGCTCGTGGCGAGCTGCAGGTCATCGGGGCAACGACGCTAAAGGAATATCGTGTGATTGAAAAAGACGCCGCTCTCGAACGTCGCTTCCAGCCAGTTATGGTCAAAGAACCTACGATTACAGAAGCGTTGGAGATTTTGAAGGGGCTGCGTCCGAAATACGAGTCCTACCATCAGGTCTCTTACCCTGATGATGTGCTTCAGGCTTGTGTGGAGTATTCCAACCGTTACATCCAGGATCGTTTTTTGCCGGATAAGGCGATCGATCTGTTGGATGAAGCCGGCTCCAAGCTGAACCTTCGATCTGCAACAAACGATGCAGAAGATATGCGGGTGCGCCTGAAAGCAATCGGGGTAGAAAAACAGGAAGCGACCCAAGCAGAGGATTATGAACGCGCGGCAAAATTGCGTGATGAGGAAGCGAAAATCCTCGACAATCTGGATAAGATAGACAGTCCCGAACAGCGTGCGACCGTCCGCATCGAGGATATTCAGGAGATCATTGAGCAGAAGACAGGGATCCCTGTGAAAAAGCTGCAGAGCGATGAGCAGACCAAAATGAAACATCTGGCGGAACATCTGGAACAGAAAGTCATCGGTCAGACGGAAGCCGTGTCGCAGGTGGCCAAAGCCATTCGCCGCAGCCGAGCTGGACTGAAACCAAAACATAGACCAATCGCTTCGTTCTTGTTCGTGGGACCGACAGGCGTAGGGAAAACGGAGCTGACCCGTGCATTGGCCGAGGAGCTCTTTGGAACCCGCGACTCGATGATCCGACTGGACATGAGCGAGTATATGGAAAAGCATTCCGTTTCCAAACTGATTGGCTCGCCTCCTGGCTATGTGGGTCACGAGGAAGCCGGACAACTGACTGAACGTGTGCGCCGCAACCCATACAGCATCATTCTGCTGGATGAGATCGAGAAAGCTCACCCGGACGTCCAGAACATGTTCCTGCAAATTCTGGAGGACGGTCGACTCACCGATAGCCAAGGAAGGACCGTTGCGTTCAAAGATACGGTCATCATCGCGACGAGCAATGCGGGCGTGAGCGAACGGAAAATTTCGGTCGGCTTTGGTGCCAAAACGCCTGAACCTATGTCGGTTCTGGATTCCCTGGGGGCTTTCTTCAGACCCGAATTTCTCAACCGGTTTGATGGCATCATCACCTTTAACCAGCTGCAAAAAGAAGATCTCGTGAAAATCGTAGATGTACTGCTGCAGGATGTCGTAGGAAATCTGAAAGATCAAGGGATGGAGATGAGCATCTCCGACGAGGCAAAAGCCATGTTGGCGGAAAAAGGACACCATCCATCCTTTGGAGCAAGACCACTGCGTCGAGTGATCCAGCAATACGTCGAGGATGGCATCGCCGATCTCGTCATGGAAGAGGATGGGGTAACCGAGATCCGCGTAGATGTAGGAGACGGCGAGATCCGTGTTTCCAAGAAAGATTGATTCAAATCACTTGCCTTTTCTCTACTAGAGGGTTCGCCAACGGTGCGAATCCTCTTTTTTTGCAGCTTCTAAGGCTGGATGCGCAGCAGCCTTTTGCTAGCGCGCTTTACGCAATACTTCTACCAGCCGAGCGATCCCTTGCTCGATGACCTCTTCCTTTGTCGTGGAGGCATTCAGCTTGAGGATATTTTCCCGGCGAAAAGCGGACAAATAATGCTTATGGACCGATTCGACTATGATGGATTGCTTTTTCAACAGAGGAATCAATCGGGAAACAGAAAGCCGCTCGTTCAGAACGAGATGGGTGTGGATGCCCGGATGCTTCATTTCTTGATACGAAAACAGATCAGTGGCAGCTGCTTGCTCCCGGAGCAGAGAGTCAGCCAGTACTCGGGATCTGCGTTCGTAGGAGCTGCGAATTTTCTGTTTGTGCCGATCAAACATACCGCTTTTTAAATAGATTTCCAACGCTGCTTGCGACAGCATGGAGCTGTCGATATCGAGCAGCCTCTTGTAGTGATTGAAGTTGTCGGTCAGGGCGTCTGGAATAACCGCGGTACCCAATCGCAGTCCGGGAAAAATGACTTTCGAATAGGTCTTCAGGTAGATGACATGCTCAGACTGATCGTAGGTAAACAAGGGATCGGATTTTCTGTCCTGTTCCAGATCCGCGAGGTGGTCGTCCTCCACAATATACACATCGTATTTTCGAGCTAGCTCCACGATCGCTAGCTTTTCTCGCCGAGAGTAGGACGTACCCAAAGGACTCTGGAAGCGTGGCATTGTGTAGAAGAATTTGATTTTTTCTGAGCGAAACAGCCTTTCTAATTCTTCGAGGTCCAGCCCCTGCGCTGTACGCTTGATTCCGATGACAGGGAGCTTGTGTGTTTCCAGATACTCAATCAACAAGTGATAGCCAGGCTGCTCGATCAGGAGCTTGTCCTTTTGATTGGGAAACGGAATCGTCGCCAGCAGAGCCAGTGCCTGCTGGACACCCGACGTGACGAAAATGTTTGACGGCTGGGTAAATACTTGGTGGTTTGCCAACTGTTTTTGCAACACCTGGATCAGTGATGGCAGACCTTGGGCCGTCCCGTAAATAAAGAGGTCATTCTTATAGGTCTCGATCGCCTTGTTGATGCAGTGCTGAAAGTCCACATAGGGGAATACATCTGGATCGGGAGCGGAAGTGGCAAAGTCGATGATGTCTGGTAATTCCGTGTGAGGCTTGCTTTGCTTTTTGACGACGTAGTAACCGCTTTTATCAACGGAGTAGACGAGATGACGTTTTTCCAGTTCATGGAGGGTGCGGATGACGGTGCTCATGCTGCACTGGTATTGGTATGCCAGCTCACGGATGGAGGGGAGCTTGTCTCCTTCCTGATACGTCTTGCCTTCGATTAGCGCCTCCAATTCATTCTGCAAAAACATGTATTTGTGCATGGAATTCCCTCATCCCGAGAGTCGATCTGTATCGGAACAGATTGTCTTTTTTTGCATTGTAGCACGAGAGATGCGGCTTTACTATGAAGGAAAGACGGCCGTCTGGAAAAAGGATACATGCGTTAGAGGAGAGGAGAGTCCCATATGTCACCAACTAAAAAAGCCATCACTGCTGCGATACTCAACGCGATCATTGTCGGTCTGTCATTCATTTTTGTAAAAATGGCACTGACCGTTGCCACCCCAATCGATACGTTGGCACACCGCTTTACTTTTGCATTCGCGGCAGCTACAATCCCGGTACTTTTCGGCTGGGTACGATTGACGATAAAACCTAAAGAGATGGCATCCTTATTGCCATTGACCTTGCTGTATCCCACTCTGTTTTTTGCGCTTCAAACGTTTGGACTCGTTTACACCACGTCATCTGAGGCTGGCATCATTCAGGCGACAGTCCCCATTTTTACGCTGCTAATGGCCACTTTCTTCTTAAAGGAAACGTCTTCCTGGCTGCAAAAAGCCTCCACGTTCCTGTCAGTAGCGGGTGTCATCTATATCTTTGTCATGAAAGGTGCCTCGGTCGGAGCTGGAAACGGCATGGGGACGATTCTGATCCTGCTATCGGCACTGTCTTTAGCCGGTTATAGCGTCTTGGCGAGGAAAACGACTCGATCGTTTCATTATATAGACATCACGTATATGGTTTCTGTGATCGGATTTTTGTTCTTTAACGTCTGGGCAGTCACCCGACACATAGCGGATGGAACACTGAACCAGTTCTTTATTCCGTTTCAAAGCCCGATATTCGTAGTCTCGGTTCTCTTTCTCGGGATATTATCGTCGCTGGTCACTTCCTTTTTAAACAATTTCGCCCTGTCCAAGATGGAAGCTTCCAAGCTGAGTGTATTCAATAATTTATCCACATTGGTCACAGTTGCAGCAGGGATGATGTTTTTACAGGAGCATCTGGCGCTGTACCATGTGATCGGCGCGGTCCTGATTGTAGCAGGCGTGATTGGAACGAATTACCTCGGCGCGAAAACACTCCATAGGAAAGTCAAACCAACGTCTGAATCGATATAAGGAACTGCGCATAATTATGCCGGGTCCATAGTCATGCTATTGCCCGGCGTCATTGTTTGAGGAATCCCACTAAGGTACGAGGAAAAAATAAAGTAGGAAGGTTTGAAACTGTTTACAAAATGAACCATATTCGATATAGTAACCTAGATTGCTATGAGTATACTGACATATGGTGAGATGACGCAATGAGAACTATCATACATTTGGATACAATTGAAAAAAGATTTGCAGAGGCAGTCGTGGTTCCGCCACTCTCTCTTTCTATTGGAGAAGGGGAGTTTTTGACGTTGCTTGGTCCGAGTGGCTGTGGGAAGACGACGCTGCTGCGGATGATTGCAGGCTTTGAAGAGCCGACATCAGGGGAAATCTACCTCGATGGCAAACAGCTGGGTCACGTGCCTCCATACCAGCGCGACATGAACATGGTGTTTCAGCAATATGCGTTGTTTCCGCACATGAATGTGGAGCAAAACATCCTGTTTGGGCTGAAAATGAAAAAAGTGAACGCTGCCGAACAGAAGCAGCGACTAGAAGAGGTACTGCAGTACGTTCAATTGACGGAGCTGCGAAAGCGTACACCGAAGCAGCTTTCTGGCGGCCAGCAACAGCGTGTAGCCATCGCGCGGGCGATTATCAACAACCCGAGAGTGTTGCTATTGGACGAGCCTTTGGGTGCTCTCGACTATCAATTGAGAAAAAGCTTGCAGCTCGAATTGAAAAACTTGCAGAAAAACTTGGGCATTACGTTTATTTACGTGACGCACGATCAGGAAGAAGCCATGGCGATGTCTGACAGAATCGCCGTCATGAACAAGGGCCGGATTGAACAGATTGCCTCTCCAGCCGAGGTCTACAACCATCCGCAGACGTTGTTCGTGGCGACCTTCATCGGGGAGAACAACATCTTCCGCCGGGAGGGTACGTGCACGGCTGTGCGACCGGAAAAAATCAAGCTGTACCGGACTGATGCACAACCAGACAAGCATCGTTACATAGGGAAAATTACCGACGCGGTGTTCCTCGGCAATTTGCGGAAAGTCTTTATCCGTCTCGATGGACAAGACCTGACTGTGATGGCCCATCAGTATGCGGGTGACGGTCTCGACTGGCAGGTGGATGATCACGTGGCGATTGGCTGGTCACAGGCAGACGAGGTGATCTTGCCTTGCTAAACAAAAAACCGGTAAAACTTCTCGCGCTTCCAGCACTGTTGTGGTTGGGTGCGCTCTTCGTCTTGCCGATGCTTCTGATCGTCGTCTTGTCGTTTTTAAAAAGAGGAACGTACGGACAAGTTGTCTACGAGTTTACCTTGAACAATTACATGCGAATTCTCGATCCGTTGTATGGACAGATCTTTTGGGACACGTTTGTGGTAGCCATCCTTACGACCGCTTTTTCCATTTTGTGCGGGTATCCACTCGCGTACTACATTTCACGGCTCGAGCGTTCGAAGCAACAAATCTGGCTCTTGCTGGTGATGATTCCGTTCTGGATTAACTTCCTGGTGCGTTCCTATGCGTGGGTGATCATCCTGCGCTCACAGGGTGTGGTCAACACGATCTTGCAATCACTCGGCATCATTACAGAGCCGCTGCCTTTGTTGTACAACTCAGGTTCCGTGCTCTTGGGGATGGTTTACACACTCGTTCCATTCATGGTGCTGCCGATCTACGTATCGTTGGAACAAATGGATCGCCGCAAGCTCGAGGCCGCCTCCGATTTGGGGGCTACTCCGTGGAAGGCATTTTGGCACATCACACTCCCGATGACCAAATCGGGTGTCGTGACGGGTTCTATTCTTGTCTTTGTCTCTTCTATTGGCATGTTCGTTGTTCCGGATGTGATGGGAGGAGCAAAGTCCGCACTTATTGGTAACGTGATTCAGAACCAGTTTCTCTCTGCACGCGACTGGCCGTTTGGCTCAGCCTTGTCCATCGTGCTGATGCTATTGTCCATGCTGTTGATCCTTCTGTACTTCCGTGCGACCAAAGCCAGCGAGACGAAGGAGGGAGCAGCATGAAAACATGGCGTCGACACACGTTATCTGGGTATTCCTGGCTGATGCTGGTCTTCCTGTATCTGCCGATTGCCATTCTGATGCTCTACTCCTTCAATGATTCGCGAATCAATGCGGTGTGGAGCGGATTTACGTGGAAATGGTACCTTTCCTTATTTGAAAATAGACAAGTGATGCAGGCGCTCACGAACAGCCTGACCATCGGGATCATCAGCAGCGTTCTGGCGACTGTCCTCGGTACGGCAGCATCGCTTGCGATCAAGCATTACTCCCTGCGCTGGCGTACGATTGTGAATGGCTTAATCTACTTGCCGATCGTCATTCCTGAAATCATGATGGGGCTGGCACTGCTCGTTCTGTTCAGCCAGATTCATATGGAGCTGGGAAAGGCTACGCTGATTATGGCTCACGTCACATTCAGCATGCCGTACGTGATGGTCATCATCTCAGCACGCCTCGCCGATATGGGGGCTGAGTTGGAGGAGGCTGCCCAAGACTTGGGCGCGACTCCTTGGGGAACGCTCCGCCATGTGACACTGCCCCTGATCATGCCGGGTATTGTGGCAGGCTTTCTCATGTCCTTCACGTTGTCGCTGGATGACTTTATCATTTCGTTTTTTGTGGCAGGTCCCAATTCTACGACGTTGCCCTTGTATATATACGGCTTGGTCAAACGGGGTGTGTCTCCTGAGGTGAACGCCCTATCCACCCTGCTGATTATGTGTACCGTATTGCTCGTGATTGTAGCCGAGCTGTTCAGACGCAAAGATTCGAAGACTATCACATTATGATTTGGAGGCTGAGAGGAGAAAATGAAACGTTTTAAGTCCCTCATGATCGGCGCTTTGTCCGCCGCACTCGCATTGACTGTTGTAGGTTGTTCGTCATCTTCATCTGAGAATCAAGAAGAGCAAGTGCTCAACATCTACAGCTGGGCCGATAACTTTGATCCTGACGTCATTAAAGATTTTGAACAAAAATACAACGTCAAGGTCAATTACGACGTATACGGCAGTAATGAGGAAATGCTGGCTAAGATCCAGGCAGGCGCATCTGGCTATGACTTGATTCAGCCGTCCGATTACATGGTTGCTACGATGATTCAACTGGGCTTGTTGGAAGATCTGAACAAGGAAGCTATTCCGAACATGAAAAACATCGTGTCTACATTCCAGACACCGCCGTTTGATCCGGACAACAAGCACTCCATTGTCTACACGTGGGGCATCACTGGTATTGCTTATAATAAAAAGTTCGTCAAAGAGACGCCTGCGAGCTGGGCTGATCTTTGGAGCGAAACATACAAGGACCGTGTGATCTTACTGAACGATCCTCGTGAAGTGATGGGTATGTCCCTGATCAAAAACGGTTTCTCCAATAGCAGCAAGGATAAAGGTGAGCTGGAAAAGGCATTTGGGGACCTCAAAACACTCGTACCGGGTGTCGTTGCCTTTGATACGGATAACATCAAGCAAAAAATGATCGCCGAAGAAGCGTGGATCGGTACGGTCTGGTCTGGCGATGCTGCATTCATTCAAGCACAAAACCCGGATGTGGAATACGTGATTCCGAAAGAGGGCGCTACCATTTGGGCTGACACATTGGCGATTCCGAAAGGTGCCAAACACAAAGATTTGGCAGAGAAGTTCATCAACTACCTGATGGACCCACAGGTCAGCGTGAAGAACTATGAATCCATCGGATACAGCAATCCCAACGAGCAGGCATACTCGCTGCATAGCGAAGAATATCGCTCCAACAAAATGATCTTCCTCGACAAAGCAGACATTGCACGTGCCGAGTGGCTGGTTGATGTAGGAGAAACGTTGCAAGATTACGATCGCTACTGGACAGAAATGAAGAGTGGACGATAAAAGGAAGCCGAGACTGGGCGAAAAACCAGTCTCGTTTTTTTATTTCTTCATTTTCCTCTTCCGGGATGTGTACAAATCTGCGCAGTGCCGTTTCCAATTACACAGCTTGTTCATACCGTATAGCATTCACTAGAAAAGAGGGATTTCAATCGCAAAGAAAAAGTACGGCAAAACGCAAGCTTCCGTCAACCGTGTTCGGCACCGCATGGAGGGAGTAACCTCGCTGGTACGGGGACATCGGCATTTGTTTAGTAACGTATCAGACATTGTGGTACGAGTGCCGAGTGCTCGCTCCCATTTTCATCTGTTCCGCGCAATCACGACTACCGCGGATGGACATCGCCACTTGTATTTTGGAAGAACAGGCCTGTCTATCAACGGTAGCGGAGCATTTGGCGGCGGACCCAACCATTTTCACCGGGTTGATGTTCTCACGCAATTTACAAATGGTCATCGCCACAGGATCAACGGAACGACAACGACGAATCGTGTCATTCGGGACAGCAGACCGTAACGATATTTTAGGGTGGAAGACTCATGAAGACAAGGAAGGTCCGGGACAAAGATTGAAAAGTCTCGGGCTCTTTTTTTCTTGTTTAAAAAATAGTGGCATCGATACAAGGAAAGCACGCTTTGGAAATGACTTCCTCAGCGTGCTTTTTTGCGTGTCAAAGAACGGATTCAACAATTCGTCACAGCAGATAGCCCGTTTGAGCCATATGGACATTCAAATAAGTTTGATAGGATAAAACCACTGCTTAGGCTATGGAAGTGAAGTGGATGGTGATGAGCATGAAACGATATTTGGCCTTACTTTGGCTAGCCCTGTTCATCGTGATGAGTACCGCTGCAACGACGGTACAGGCACACGCAGGATTAATGGGCAGCCAACCAAAAGACGGCGAGGTCCTGCAGAACAACCCGGGACAGCTCTCCCTGCGGTTTACAGAAGCACTGGAGCCGGATCTGGTGGCTGTCCACCTGTATGATTGGAACGGGGATGAAGTCCAGTTGAACCGCCCGACACTGCAACCAGGTGACGCTTCGCAGGTGAACGCGCAGCTGCCTGAGCTTTCGGAAGGCACGTATGTGGCGATTGTATCTGTGGTGTCAGAGGACGGACATCCCGTAGAGGAGCGTGTGTCCTTTTCGATTGGGCATAAAAGTGCCACGGTAGTAGATCCGACCGAGAAAAAACCGGAGAGCGGCTATTTGATCGTGTATCGTCACCTCACGCAAGGGATTATCTTGCTGGGTGGGGGATTGTACTTGCTGGCATGGAGAGGACAACGCTATGGATTGCCAGCATTTTCTCAGTTGTTGGGGATTGGCAGGCAGATCGGCTGGGCCCTTGCGCTGGTCGGATTGGTATTCCTCTGGTTTCTCTATGATGAAGCACTCACTGCCGTATCGCTAACCGTTGAGCTTTGTCAAGGGAACTGGTCGGTGCTGATGCAGTCTCCATTTGCGATCATGCTGCTCGTGTCCTTTGCCTTGCTGATCTTGTTGGCAATCCCGAGCATGATGATGGGCTGGTATGTAGCGTTGTGGCTAGTTTTGATTTGCGCACAGGCTTTTGGCGGTCATGCCTGGGGGATTTCACCTGTGTGGCTGTCCATTACTCTCAGATTGCTGCATGTCCTGACGGTTTCCATATGGATGGGCGCACTGATTTATTTATGGTTGACTCTCAAGCATACGAAGCGTGGGAATGAGCCGTTCAAGCAGTTCATTTTGCGGACCGTAGCAATCGCGTCCGCGTTGGCCGTGCTGACAGGGCTCGTGATGCTGGCTGTCCAGACGAACGTGGCCAGTATTTTGCAAAGCTCACTGACCTGGAGCTACCTGTTGTATGTGAAAGTGGCATCCGTAGGTGTGATGCTGGCAATCGCCTACCGACAGACGAAGCGTTGGCGCAAGAGTAATAGCTTGTTGCCCAAGCTGCTGCGCTGGGAGATTCTTTTCGGCATTGTGGCGATCCTGGCAGGGGTGTGGATGAGCCAGACCAACTATCCGACAGCTGCTCCTGCTACTACAGTTACGACAGAGACAACCATAACCAATCAACACCATTAGGAGGGTTTTCTAGATGAGAGTAACAAAATGGATGAGCAGCGTACTAATGGCAGGTGCAATTTTGACACTGGCGACTGCTGCACAAGCACACGTAAACGTCTATCCGAAAGAAACCACGACGGGTGCCTATGAGAAATATACGGTTCGTGTACCGGTAGAGAAAGATGTCAATACCACAAAGGTCAAACTCGAATTCCCGGCAGAAGTGAAAGTAAGCACCGTTCAACCGATTCCTGGCTGGACCTACGAATTTGAAAAAGACAAGGATGGCCGCAACACAGCACTGGTTTGGACAGCGACTGATGGTGGAATCAAGGCGCATGAGTTTACGGAGTTCTCTTTTGTCGGAGCGAATCCGAAAGAAGCGGGTAGCCTGTCCTGGAAGGCGTACCAGACCTATGCAGACGGTGAAGTGGTAGAGTGGACCGGAGCTCCCGATTCGAAAACACCCGCATCTGTTACGACAATCAAAGAAGGTGTAGGCGAGGCAGGGCACGATCAAGGTCAGCCTGCGACAGCAGCACCAGCTACAGCCCCCGCTCAAGAATCTGAGATTGCAGCAGGAAGCAGCAACACATTGCCATTGGTCTTGTCCGGACTGGCACTCTTGCTCGCGATCGTCAGCTTGTTCCGCAAAAAAGCATAAGAACCGAGATTAGCCTAGCCGTGCAGAATTTTTTCTGTGCGGCTTTTTGGTACGATCGGGGAGTTCGGAAAATAGGACTCCTAAACGCCTTCCATTTTTTGTATCATACAAAGGGGGAAGAGAAGTGGAAATAAGAACGGGGTGAGTAGATGTCAATCGGGGCGCTAATCGCACAGGTCGCAGGGTTTGCCTTTGTCTATTGGTTAGGGCTTTATATGCTACGGCGGGATATCCGCAATGGGCGCATGGCATTCACAGGGACAGCTCTTTTACTTGGAGCCGTCTGCATGGTTTCGTCCATCCTGCTCCCTTTTTCGCTAGATGAAGAGCTGAGTGAATTCATGATGAGGCTACGAGAGGCTGCTTTGTTTCTTCCGTTCCTGTTCATGCAAGGCGCTCTTCTGTTGACGCGGGCGAGGGACGAGGAGCAGACAGATCATTTGTTTTCATGGTGGAAATACGTACTGTTCCCGCTCGGCATACTGGGGAGCTTGATCATAGGATTGATGGGAACCGCAGGAACGTATCGAGTGGTGTACACGATCCTCCTGCTCGTCATCGTGCTAGGACTCGTTTTTTCGATCCTCTCTTTCATTCGTTTTTCTGCCAAAAGCGAGCGGACATATCTGCCAAAAGCATTTCTGTTCCCTCTGATTGTCCCAGTCTTGGGCGGACTCTGGTGTGCGGTTTTTCCGGGGGCAGCATCAAGTAGCTGGGTGCTGGTGGGAAACGGTGTGGTGCTGTTCCTGTTCGGTGTAGGGACGACTGCTACGGAAATCAAAAGTCAGGGTGAAGCGTGGCTGCCGGATTTTTTTCGATCGTTGGACTACTCCGTCTTTTACGCATTCCTGTTTTCTGGCTTGGTGATCTGTACGATTCTCTGGGGGACAGGCTTGCAGCTTGCCATGGTAGTTCTCTTGCTGGCAATCATTATGCTCACGATTGCCTTACAGGTCTTCATTCATCCGCTGCGCACCCTGCTCGACAATATCGCTTTTGTGACGTTCCCGAAACTAAGGGAGGAAAGCTCGCAATTACGAATGGTCGATCGTGTGACTGTATTGGTAGATGAATCTGCGCTGCAGGAGGAAATGGACGAAGAAAGTCTGTATCGCTATACACGGCGTGCGCTGAGCCATTTCGGAGATTTGGAGCGTCTCGCTACGAATCCGCTGACAAATTTGAGACTCATCGAACAGCGTCTGCAAAAACGGGGAGGGCCGATCGAGGTGATCGAGCGAGCCGTTGAGCTGAAAGCCATATTGACGGAATCGATCGAACAGATGAAGCCTCGTCAGGGCGAGCACTTCGGAACATCAGATGAGTGGAGATACTACAACGCGCTTTATTTTCCCTACATAAACGGGATCAAGCCGTATAACCGGCGGTATTCAGATGACCTTCTCGACGACACGGCACAGGAAGCCTTGGAGTGGTTTCGGACCTATGTGCCTGAGCGGACGTTTTATAATTGGCAAAATGCAGGGGCGCGTTTGGTGGCCTTGCGATTAAAAGAAAAAGAAACGGCTTAAGTGTGACCTAAAACGTCAAACAGTTCTAAGAAAACTGTCGGGCGTTTTTTTTGCAGGTTTTTTCATCTCTTTTTACAAAAAGACGGGGTAAAACGATGAAATTGGCACCGTTTGGCAGTGAAAAGGATCAAGTTGGCAGTGATGTAGGGGGTACGATGGCGTTGCAAGTGAATCCAAACCAAACGGAGGAATGCCATCATGGCTACAACAATTTTGAATACGGGAAAAACGGTTCGCCAAATTGCTCTTCATCAAATTCAATCCATCCCTGAGGAAAAGTTCGATATCCAACCGGAGGCATTCAATCATACGATTCGTTGGAACGTTGGTCATATTGTTTTTGCCCTTGATTTCTTTTTCTCACTTGGATTTCCATTTAGCTCCAATCTGCCTGAATCGTACGCAGGCTTCTTTCATACCGGAACAAAACCTTCCGATTGGTCCAGTCCGCCGCCTTCTAAAGAAGAGCTGATCCATTACCTCTCCCAACAGCTCAACCGTTTGTCGGAGATTTCCCCTGCCATTATGGAGGAAATCTTGAAGGCACCGATTGAGATGGGCCCGGTTCGATTTGAAACCGTAGGAGAAGTGTGCAACTTTGCCTTCTGCCATGAAGCGATGCATCTTTCCACGATTTCCAGTCTGCTAAAGGTCATCGAGTGTGAAGGGAAATGATTGTTCTAGTCAAAATTTCCAAATTTATTATAATAAGACTAACTAAACTCGGAGGTGTATGAACCATGTTAGTACGTAAAATTGCTGCAACTCACCCACAAAAGAAAGAAAATGATGCGGTAGAGTGACACGTACGCTTTTGCAGCAGTAGGTAGGCGAGAAAACGGAACGTGTCCATCTGCCGAAAAGGGCGGATCATAGTTCCTATGAAAATGAATGCGACACAACTGTATTTGATCATGCGTTTTATCACGGCTTTGGCCAACGCGACCATGTTTACGACCTATGCTGTCTTCTACATTGCCACATTAGGACTGACCCCTTTAGAGCTGTTGATCGTAGGGACCGTACTGGAGCTCACGGTGGTCCTGTTTGAAGGAGTCACTGGGGTGGTGGCAGACACCTATAGTCGGCGTCTATCCATCATCATCGGAATGTTTGTGCTCGGTAGCGGCTTTGCACTCCAAGGGGTCATTGGACCTTTGCAGGAATGGGTTCCTTTTCTCCCGGTATTAGGCTGGGTGCTCTTGGCGCAAGTGTTTTTTGGAGTCGGTCACACCTTTATCAGTGGGGCGGATACGGCATGGGTCGCAGACGAAGTAGGGGAAAAAAGCTTGGGCAGTCTGTTCATGCGCGCAAAGCGGGTATCGCTCACAGCGACCTTAGTAGGGATCGGATTGAGCGTCGGTTTGTCTACGCTGGGCACCCAGCTTCCCTACTTTGCTGGCGGGTTGATGTATGTGGCTCTCGGGTTGTTGCTGATCGTCTTCATGAAGGAAACGGGCTTCGTGCCTCGGGAGCGGGAGAAAGATTCGTCGCAGTGGAAAGAAATGAAAACGACGTGGCTGTCGGGCGTGAAGGTAGTACGTTCGCAGCCGATCTTGCTCCTGATTCTGATCGTTACCTTGTTTAGCGGGGCAGCCTCAGAAGGGTATGACCGATTGCGGGAAGCGCATTTGATCACTGATGTGGGCTTTCCAGGCTCCATTCCCTTTTCCATGGCTGTCTGGTTTGGGGTGATAGCGGCGCTCACTGCCTTTCTGGGCTTGGTTGCTGTAAAGTTCACAGAAAAGCGGTTGGATGTCAACAACGAACGCGCCGTCATGGTGGGGATGTTCGTCCTGACGTGCTTGCGGATTGTCTTGCTATTGTCCTTTGCTCTGTCCCCGAACTTCTGGTGGGCGCTCAGCTCCTTGCTGCTGATCGGAGTAATCGAGGCGATCAGCAGTCCGCTGTATGATACGTGGCTGAACTTGAACATCCCGAGCAACGTACGAGCTACCGTCTTATCCATGCTGAGTCAGTCCAATGCGCTGGGGCAGACAGCTGGAGGTCCCGTAGTCGGATGGATTGGCAGCCGAGCGTCCATTCGGGCATCCCTGATCGTGGCGGCAATATTACTGTCCCCGATCGTCTACGTATACGGCCAGGCCATGAGAAAACGATGAGAAAGATAAAGAGACACGTGTCCTTGGGGCATGTGTCTTTTTTTAATATATAGTGTTTAAATTTGAGAACCCATTTATTTTATCATTAGAATGAAAAAACTAATGTTACCAACATAGCGGAGGTGGGGAGAAGCAGGTTTCCGATCTGCGCTCCGGTCTTTACCCACCGAACACAAGCTATCGCTCGCGTTCGGCGGGGCCCGGTCTACACCCTGCGAAGAAGTATAGACCGTCCGCTGCACAACGATTCACGGGGAAGCGGTAAAGCAGTAGCCGCTTCGCAGCGAACACAGAGGTACCGCTTCTTGATCCCGTGAATTCGTTGCTCCACTAAGCCGGGTTCCGAAGTCGCTCCGCCTGGAAACCTGCTTCTCCTGCGAGTTTTTGAGGTTTCTAGCCACCTGTTTTTTTTTGATATTCAAGGGGGGAAAAGCTTATTCCCCCAATAGCTTGTGCTCCAAAGGACGTTCGGCTTCACCAGCATCCATCTTCGGGAGAGCAACCATAGAAATCGGGGCAAAATAGTCAATGAACGATAGGGAAGTATATTCCTGGTCATAGCGCCTTACGAAGTCTAGCCTAGGGGAGCAGAGCCTTTTTTGCGATTCTCCGAACACCGTCTGGCATGCCTGACGGTGATATTGTTAAGATCCCACATGCTCTAAGTGGCGGTCTTATTGTGTGATTTTTAGAAACTCGAAATGGTTTTAGAAAACTCGATGAGCATGATCAGCTCGCTAGAGAAGCCTGTTTCCAGACGAAGCGACTCGCGTAGTCCTACTCAACGGAGCCCTGAATCCCGAGGCAAAAGAATCGCTATCTATGAATACCCTTCGTAGCTGCGCGTCGTTTTGCGATTCCCTCGGGATCAGGGCGGAGCGGACAGCCTACACTCCTTTGTAGGACGTAGCCCGGAGCGGAGAATGGAAATAGGCTTCTCCCCACGACAGCTTTCTCGACAGACTGACCGTCAGGCATGCCTGACGGTTTTGCTTATGTTCGCATTTCATGAGAACAAAACTTGCGAACAAACGTTCTGGGTGATAAAATGATCATACAGATGAAATGGCGGTGAATACCTGATGATTCGTGAATTGAACAGATATTGGGAGCGACAGCAAATCATCGAAATGATCTACCTAGGTAAAAACGGGGAGACCAGCAGGCGGATCGTGCGAATCCTTGGGCTGGATGCCGCAGGACAGCGGATCAAGGCATACTGCTACACACGTAAAGCGTATCGTGTTTTTGCCATTGCGAATATACTGGCCGTAGCTCCGATGCATGGCAGGACAGCAGGATAATAGACGAGATGCCACCAGACTCCCCCTGAAATGACAGTCCATGCCATGACTGGTAAGGAAACATGGTATACTGAGGATGTACAACTGACGTTCAAGTCTGGGCGCAGAGGGGAGTGGAGCAGATGGAACTTTTCATTATCATCGCTTTCATGTTTATCATTTTGATGATGGTATTGGCTACGAGCGCAAAGAAGGGCGGACGCGGACGTTCCCACTCGTCGTCTGACAGCGGTGCGCCGTATTACGTGGATAGCGATCATCGCCGGGATGATTCCGATGGCTGGGGCCACGGACATAGCCATAGCGATGGCGGTTCCGCCAGTGGCGGAGGTAGCGATGGCGGTGGAGGCGGGGGAGACTGACTCTGTTGCATCTACAGCATTTCGTGGTACAATAACTGGGAAATAAAGATCAAACTGGATGGAACGGTTTGAAAAGGAGAGATGTTATATGACAAACACAAAATTTGTAGAGATTGTAGCAATCGGGGTCACAGGAATCCTCCTTTCTAGCGAACACTGATACCGTTCATGATTTGAGGATTCGACTGTGACTGGTTTTGGCACCTATAGCCATTAAAGATAACCATTTGCAGGGGGAATCCGTTCGTGAATCAACAAGCACAACAAACCTTACAAACTTTGGGCTGGAATGATACGTTTGCCAATCATTTTGCCCCTTTTGCCGAACAAGGCTACAGTGTGGGACGCATCACACTGGAACATAAACGCATCTATCGCCTGTTGAGCGAGCACGGTGAGCTCTTGGGCGAGGTAACAGGAAAGCTGAGATACGAAGCGACAGGTCGTGAAGATTATCCGGCCGTCGGGGACTGGGTCGTAATCAGTCCGCGTGCAGAGGAAAAGAAAGCGACGATTCATGCTCTCTTGCCACGTAAAAGCAAGTTTTCCCGCAAAGTAGCGGGTGACACGGTGGAAGAGCAGATCGTGGCAGCCAACGTAGATACCGTCTTCTTGGTCAACGCGCTCAATAACGACTTCAACCTCCGCAGAATGGAGCGCTATCTGATTCTCGCGTGGGAGAGCGGCGCATCACCTGTCATCGTGCTGAGCAAAGCCGACTTGTGCGACGATCTGGAAGCCAGGCTGCGTGAAGTGGAATCCGTAGCGATCGGAGTGCCTGTTCACGTCGTCAGCTCCGAGAGTGGTGAAGGGTTAGAGGAGCTGGCACCCTATCTGGGAGAGGGCAAGACGATTGCATTGATGGGCTCCTCCGGGGTCGGCAAATCCACCTTGATCAACAAGCTCAGTGGTACAGATATGCAGCGAGTGAGCGAAGTCCGTGAAGGTGACGATCGCGGTAGACATACGACGACGCACCGGGAGTTGTTCCTCTTGCCTAGCGGAGGATTGATGATCGACACGCCAGGTATGCGCGAGCTGCAGCTGTGGGAAGCAGACGAAGGATTCCGGGGAGCGTTCGATGATATTGAGACAATCGCAGAGACATGCCGATTTAACGACTGCCAGCATGTAGGGGAGCCAGGCTGCGCGGTTCGAGAAGCCATCGCTGATGGTTCTTTGGAAAAAGCCCGGTTCGACAGCTACCTGAAGCTACAAAGGGAGCTTGCTCATCTGGCGCGCAAGGAAGACGCGAGACTGCAGGCTGCTGAGAAGGACAAGTGGAAAAAAATTAACGTGCAAATGCGGCAACGCAAGCCTAAGCGATAA
>JARDZO010000327.1 GCA_029240815.1 Brevibacillus sp. | reverse complement strand
TCAAAAGATGACATCTGCATCCCCTTCTTGCTGAATGTGATGGATGAATCCCGCTATTTCTTGCGTTCCTTAACTTGCTGCTCTAATTCTTGCAGTTCCAATTGCATTTGTAGCAGCTGAAACTGTATTTGTTGTTTTTGCAGTTGTTTTTTCTGGTCCTGCAATTGTGATTGCAGATCATCCATTTGTTTTTGAGCATTCTTATTGTCCTCAGGACCTGCTTCTGGCTCAACTAATACCGTTGCTCCCACGGCTGCGAATATATCCGCCATGACGGTTAACCAAACTCCAACGAGAGCGAGATCCTCACCGATATTTTTATTCCCCATTTTCCCACCTCTCAAGAATAGCTCAGAAAGGGAATTTCTTTCTATGTTATTCTAGCGCCCAAGAAAGGTGCCTTACTCCAGCCAATCGTACCCATCCGGAGCGATTTATGTTTGAACCTCACCTGTAAAGGGAAGATTTACCGTGGCATCATACGCTAGGATGGCACTGGCATGGTCTAAGCAAAGAGCAGGAGGACACGCTTTGAGCAAGAAAAAGGAAGCAGGTAAATTTATCATCGCAATAGGAGTCGTTATTGGATTAGCCGTAGGATCCATCTTTCTCTTGAACTCATTTGTGTTCAAACCTAAAAGTCTGCCGTCGAATACGAAAGCTCCTGAAGCAGCAATAGTCGAGCAGAGCGATCAACAAAAGATTCTCCAAGAGGAACAGCAGCCTACACCACCTCAACCTCTAGAATCAAAAAAATCAGCCGAACAACCCGCCGAAGTTGCCGAACCTTTTTACGCGAAATTCAAAGATGGGGAATATATCGGGGTATGGAATCAAAATGGGACAGAAAAACAGATTAGTCTCACCTTAGGCACAAAGGAAGTAAAAAATTTGCTAGGAAATCCACTCTCAGAGTCTTATGAGGACGGCGAATCCACGTACTTGTGCTATCAGTACGGCAATCTATCCATTTATTTTGAGGATGGCAACCAAACCATCTCCTTTATGACTTATGAGGACAATGATAGGCTACTAGAAAAGAAATGGCTTGCGGAATTAGAAAAAACACAAGATACAGGTAACGTCGACTTCTATGAATCTCCTACTGGTTACACTTCGGTCAAAGTCGATCATCTTCCTGAAACGAAACAAGTAATTGTCTACCTACAGAATCAATACGGCTCCACTGATGATATTCAGCCGTCTGTTGAACAAGCGCAAACCGTAACGGAAACACAACCTGCACCTCAAAAAGAACCTTCACAAGCGGTTCACAACGGAAACGGAAATTACACCATGCATCCGGGTGAAGAAATTACCATTGATGAACTTGAGGTAACAAACAAAAGCCCGTATCACTCAGCAACCTATCAGATTGATGTCAACTATCACTTTGCCTATAACAATTCCAACTGGGTAAAAGTGATCACGAATCCAGAGAAAAAAATCGAACTGATGCCAGGAGAAACGAGTGCTGTCCAGATCAAGGTAAAAGCAAGCAAACATGCACCAAAAGGTAGCTACAGATACATCATTTTGCTGAAGCAGGGCTGGGAATCGGTCGCGATGAAAGAGTTTACTGTGGAGGTTCAGTAGTATTTGTTCCCTCATAAAGAAAGTACACCACTCCATAGTAGAGTCGTGTACTTTTTCTTTTACTCGATGGTATGTAACCGATACACTTCTCTCGATAGAAGTAAATCAGCAATGCTCTCACGATACTCTTGATAGTGAAGGGACTGAGCATGTCGAGTGAGTGCATCATTGTCCTTCCATGCTTCATAGAGAACATAGAACATAGGTGGGATCGTCTATTCCAACTTCCTCTCCTCCCACAAGCTTGCAGCTGGCAGAACGTATCCCGAATAATAGCCAAGCACAGGACCATATTCTTTGATAGTGAAGTACACGACCTGTGAAAACGTATATTTGGTCGAAGGAGGATGCCGGATGGGAAAATCCCCGCCAGAAAAAGATCGACATGTGCCTGAGCCGATGAGAAGCGATGGTACCGGATGGATCGATCAAGGGCCAAGGAACATTGCACGGGATCGACAAAACCCCAATATGCTTGTACCTCCTGTCACCGACTACGGTCTACTCCCGAATTTAAAATTTTCCTTCTCTGACGCTGTCATGACGTTAAATCATGGTGGGTGGTCTCGTGAAGTCACGATACGAGACTTGCCCATCGCAACGACAATTGCAGGGGTCAACATGGCCTTGACACCTGGTGGTGTTCGCGAGCTCCACTGGCATCAACAAGCCGAATGGGCCTACATGCTGCTGGGGAGGGCGCGAATCACGTCCGTTGATCAAGCTGGGCGTAATTTTATCGACGACATCGGCCCAGGAGACTTGTGGTATTTTCCACCTGGCATCCCCCATTCCATTCAAGGGCTGGAGGAAGGCTGCGAGTTTTTACTGGTCTTCGACGACGGTCACTTTTCCGATCTGAATACCCTATCCATTTCCGATTGGTTCGCCCATACCCCAAGAGATGTCCTCTCTGACAACTTTGGAGTACCGGAGTCTGCTTTTGCGGATATTCCTCCCAATCAAGTCTACATTTTTCAAGGAGATGTTCCGGGTCCGCTCGAGTGTGATGAAGTTGAATCTCCATATGGCACTGTTCCCCTGAGCTTTTCCCATCGCTTGTTGGCCCAAAAACCGATTATTACTCCCGGCGGTAGCGTACGGATCGTCGATTCTTCCAACTTCCCGATTTCCAAAACCATTGCCGCAGCATTAGTCGAGATCAAGCCAGGAGCTATGAGGGAGCTGCATTGGCATCCAAATAACGACGAA
The DNA here is from genome assembly GCA_029240815.1 of Brevibacillus sp. The sequence continues at coordinate 2,713 of JARDZO010000327.1, read as the reverse complement.
TGGCAGTATTATCTCACTGGGCAAGGCCGGATGACTGTCTTTACAGGAAATGGATTCGCGCGCACTTTTGATTACAGGGCCGGAGATGTTGGTTATGTTCCTTTTGCCACAGGACATTACATACAAAACACAGGAAATCAGACATTATGGTTTTTGGAGATGTTCAAAAGCGATCGGTTTGTCGATGTTTCCCTGAATCAATGGATGGCGCTTACCCCTTATGATCTTGTCTCTGCGAATTTGAATGTAGGGAATGAGTTGATCGATGCGCTACGAAAAGAAAAATGGCCGGTCGTAACCTATCCCGGGTTTCACTATGACACGAAGAGTTAACTTCAAACGAATGCAGCGAGGCTGCCGAAAGCTTTCGATTCGGCAGCCTCTTCCACTTGTAGTGTAGACATTCATGAATGTTCGAAATGACCTTCCTGGGCTTACTCCTCCAGTTTAGTACGCAACTTTTTGATCCCATGCCATTTTTCCAAATGCTCCGCATGCGTGCGCAAATAGCTGTGTGGACTGAAAAAGCGGTCGTAATAATCCAGGTCCAAATGGTGCGACTGCAAGTACATCAGGCTGTAAATCGATGGAATCGTCGCAGGAAATTTACCAAAGGTGTCAAAGATGTATTGCGCTTGCAGCGCGACAAGTGACCGAAAGCGCTCATCGTAGACTTGTGCACTGTCACGTACCAGTTGACTCTCTTTCCACGGTCCTGGCGTATCTGGATGAAAAGGCCCGCCTGGACCAAATTTTCTTTCTGCATAGGCGTCAATCGCCGCGCGCATATTTGCGTAATGAGGAGGACAATAGGCTGTAAATATGCCATCCAGACCCGTTGCGTTCGGGAATGACCACCGCTCGTCCTGATCGTAGCGGAATCCTAGACCGGGTACTTGCGGATCGCCGCTTGCGCCCAGTACCGTTAAACGATCGATTCCATCGAACATCCAGCCTCCCAATCCGATCGCTTGCTGCATCAGCATACCCGCATACGTAGAAGTCGCTAGCTCCGCACTCAGTTCTGCGATGGAGTATTGATCCAAGAACGTCAGTGGGATTGGGTTCTCCAAGTCTACCCTATCTGCGTATTCCTCGATACCAGGAATGGATCTACCGTTGATGTCATCAAAAATACTCAAACCGTTCTGTGCGTAAAAACATAGATTTGCAATCGTATGCTGAGCCAAATCTCCTACCGGAAATACGAGAAACGTACCCGGCTTATTCGCAACCCAAGAATTATGCCCTTCCATATACGGTTCGTAATTGGGGATGTGCAGACGTGTATCCGACAGTTTATGAATGTGACCACGCAGGGCTTTGAGCAGCTCGAGCAGACTGATCTTGCCTTCGCTATCCTTTCCTACCACAGGTGCCGTATCTCGTGTGGAATAATAGTAGGTTCCCGTGTCATCTGTAAAAAAGAGATCGGATGTATGAAACCCTGCAGCGGAAGGAAAGGTACGACCACTCGCTGAGCCCGGATAATTGGAAAGATGCGGCTTGTAGCGCTCGTGGCGAGTAATAGAATGGTGCCAACCGGTTACGCCGCCCATCGCTGCAAGAATCAAAAGTTTCTCCAGATCATGCAAGGGAAGTGGTTCATGTGCTGATTTGTACGCCAATGGTCCATCTGGTATTTCCGCTCCACGAAAAAAACGGCGGGAACGTCGGCCGAACAATGCTTCCACAAGTGGAAACTGCACCAGCTCTTCCAACAAGCCCTCGTCGATCTCCATGTCGTCTAAAGATGCAAACGGAAGGTCTTTCTGAATACTCATGACTACTCCTCCTCCTGCCTATTTGGTTCATTGAAATAAAAAAAGGCACCGAACTTCCCCCTACATTGAAATAGCAGGAAAGTAAAGGCGCCTCCAGTCTTCTGGTCGACAGCTCTAATCCGTATAAGATTAGTATGAATTATTAGATTGCACTATACCTTGCTTTTCCTACGATGTCAACCTCGTCAACCCGCTAGCTTTTTCCATTGCATTAGGCGGGATACGCTCTGCCTTCCCCCAGGTCCGAAGTCCATTACGGATAAAATAGCAATGAGGAGAGCTTAAGCATCACTCTACTCTTAGCTGTATTACATATAGAACGGAAAGGGAAGAACAACGTACGAACTACGACAGAAACCAGAAAATCCGGAACCAACAGACGGTTTAATATTTTACATTTCATGGCCTTTTTGGATGTTAAATCGCTTGAAACGCTCGAAGGCACAACCTTCTATTTATCTAGTTCATGGGATAAGCACCTATATGAAATTCAACACATAAACTGTGAAGGCGTATAACCATCTGGGGAGGTGTAAGTGTGTATTCGGCTGAGGGGCCAAGAGCTTTCTCAGCGAATTTCAAGTGGATCAGTACCTGCTCGAATTATTTTGGTTTTTGTAATGGAGTAGAACATCTAAAAAAGTCTAATTTCTAGCTATATCCCCCCCTCATTCTCTCTTATAAAATGAAATCATTTAGAAAAGGGGAACATCAATGCGAATACCTGTGACAGGATTTGTTATCGAATCAAGTGGACTTGGTTCTCAACACACCCACACATTGTATATTTCGACCTGGGACGGTAGACCTGTCCACACACACGCTTTCTCGGGATGTACTTCGTGTGATGATGGTCACTCGCACTATTATGCAGGAATGACGGAGCCTGCTCCAACGGGAGTTCCACACGTTCATAAGTATTATACAGT
>JARDZO010000326.1 GCA_029240815.1 Brevibacillus sp. | reverse complement strand
CGTGCCATTTCGCTGGATGCCTGTAACGTTACCAAATGAGTACTGATTACTTTCTGTCCAAACTGGTGCTTGGTTCTTGGATTGCGTTACGTTTTCTACCTGCCCGAAGGAATCTATCTTACGGTCTATCAACTGCCCATTCGGGTATTTAATCTGGTAGCTCTCACCGGTGCTATCTGTATGATAGTCATACTTAATTACACCAGTGAGTTGACTGTTTACCTCCTGCAGACGTTCCGCCGTATCGTATGCAAAGGTGACCTGAGAATTGTCTGGGTAAGTCAGCGTATCCATCAAATCATCGCGGTCGTTGTAACCCAATCAAGTAGGCACGGCCAAATGCCGTTATACTGTTCATGCGTTGCAACGGATCGTACGTATAGCTCGTCTCGCGATAGGTCGTACTAGTCGGGTTCACATTGGAACCGTTACTGTTCGTTTCTTTTTTCACTAAAGACGTGTTCGGGCAGTATTCCTTTGTCTCTTTGTTCGTTACCGTACCCGCTGCATTTTTTGTCTGCAGGGTAGCTAAATCATTCCCTTCCCCACTTTGCTTATAATTCCAAACGTTTAAAAATTGAATGATTGTAAACTTCTTGATGCATCATCTATGTACTCATCGTTACACCTCTGATCTATCAAACTCGCACGTAGAAGTATATCAACTTTCGATCACTCATTATTTGTAAACAATATGGGGGCTTTGGTATATTCTCTTCAAACGTACATTGCCACACCTCCATTCAAGAGCTCTTGTGTCCAAACAAAAAAGCCGCCCAATTCTCAGGTGGCTTCGTTTGTTTCTAGAGTTGTTGCTTAAAGTATATGGAAATGGCGGTTTGATTTGTAAAAGGGACGGAAGTGTACGGTTGTGTAAACTTTTGTAAACAAAGGATCTTTCTTATTCAAAGGAATTATCACTTGATTAGTGATTCCTCTTGTAATGAAAAGGTAATTTGATATTTGAATAGTGTCACGTTTTTAACCATTGAAGCTGCATATTTTAGTTTTTCATCAATCTCACCAGCAACGATTACACCTTGTACATCTTTGTCAGGGGCGAACTCCGACTTAATCCACCCCATATATCGTAAAAGTTGACCCATGGCATTGTCGACCCCTTTGTTAAGCTTTAGTTCAAAGACGACAAAGTTGTCGTCTTGATCAACTGCTAGGATGTCTATTCTACCTACGTCAGTTTGAAACTCAATTCCATCTCCACCATCATTATCAACATAAAGCCTTAACGCTTTACCCCCAATACTCATGGATGATAGGTTTTTTGCTATGAAATCCCTAAGGTGCGTTTCCCAAGGGAAGTACATTTCCCCATTATTATCAAGGACCTCTTTTTCGCCACCATTCTTTTCATTGGTATTGTCTCTGTCACCACTGAGCGTTTGATCGCCCACTTTACATACGACCAGAACCCCGCCTCTGTAGGCATCGCCAAGGCTGTGCTCCACTTCTTTCACAGATCCCTTCGCTGCACATTCTCAGATCTGATGCCAGCAAAGAAGAGAGATAAACGAAAAAAACAATTTTTCGCTCATCTCCCTTCCCATTATTCGAAAGCATCACGCTTGAGCAAACCCTTCTTCACTCACAAACGCTCTGCCAAATCCTCGATAAACGCTACGATCAAATCCACAGCATTTTCCAAGTCGTCCAGGTGCACCACGCCTGTCGCGGAATGGATATAGCGGGATGGCAGCGAGATGCAGCCGGTGACCGCACCGCGACCTGCGAGCGAGATCGACCATGCGTCGGTACCGCCGTTTAAAACCACTTCGCGCTGGTATGGAATGCTGTTTTTTTCCGCAACCTGGATCAGGCGGCGGGTCAGTTTTTTCGGCACGTTGTTGCCGTGGCCGCTGCTTGGCGTCCAGTCATACATTTTGATCGCGGGTCCTCCGCCGAGAACGATCGGCGCCACTTTTTCGTCCATGGTTGGTGTACCGCCGGCAAAAATCACGTCGATCGCCAGACCAACATCAGGTTGGATATCAAAGGCAGCGGTCGTCGCACCGCGCAGCCCCACTTCCTCCTGAACGGAGGCGACGCCGTATACCGTCGGCACCAATTGCTTGTCTTGGAGCCGCTTCATCACCTCAATGAGCACCGCGCAGCTGGAACGGTTATCAACCGCTTTGCCGGAATAAACCTTCGTTCCATTGAGGAACTGGCCCACGCGGTCAAACGTGATGTAGTCGCCTACCTGAACGCCCAGCGCAAGCGTTTCTTCGCGGCTTTTCGTGCCGAGATCGAGGTGCAGCTCCTCCAGCGGAATGGCCTGTTTGGCTTCCTCTGCAGTCACGATATGCGCGGGCTTGCCGCCGGTGATGCCTTGGACCAGTCCTGTTTCCGTCTGGATCACCAGCACCTGGTTCATCACCATGCGGCTGTCATGATAGCCGACCGGAAAGAAGTAGACAAAGCCGCGCTCATCGATATGCCGCACGATAAAGCCAATCTCGTCCATATGGGCAGACAGCATGATCTTGAGATCAGGATTGCTTCCCTTTTTCACATAAATCTGGTTGCCGAGGGGGTCGGCATAATGATCGTCGACCACAGGCACGATGTATTCATTCATATAGTTGGCGACACGTTCTTCATCACCGGAGACGCCGTGGATGACGTCCAATTCGACCAAGTGCTGTTTCAAGGAACTCATGTAGAAACCTCCCGTGTTTGTTTAAAATAACGATGCATCCAGCTGGTTCAAAATGCTCTTATTCACCACGAATCGCGCGGTCATCAGTGGATCGACCACCTGGCAAATCTGCGTTTGACCGACCGCGCTCATCAGCATGGTCAACTCAGCCAGCGTCAATCCAGTTGTCGGCAAGAGTCGATCGACCATCTGCTCGACTGAAAGCTTCACTGCCTCGTCCAGCGTGGGAGCCGAGACGATCGAGACGACGGCCTCGTCATTTTCCAAAAATGGATGGGCGATCGACAATCCTTTCACAACCTCAAGCGTGACCGTCACTTTTCCAGGGATCTCAATTCCGGAGACGCCAACCTCTCCATCGCCCATCGCCGCGTGCAGATCACCCAATCCGAACAATGCGCCTTCCACCCCGACAGGGAAGTAAAGCGTCGCCCCCTCGGTAATCATCGTGTTGTCCATGTTGCCGCCATGTGCTCCCGGCGTGCCGCAGGAAACCGCTCCCTCTGCAGGAGCGACGCCAATCACACCAATCATCGGATTAAGCGGAATTTTAATTTGATTAAAAATAGCCTGACCATCCACGATCGGAATCAGCTTCACCTCGAACTTCTCGATGCGATGCCCCATCACGCCCAATCCCGGACCTGTGGCCATGATGCCCCGATCAGCCAATTCAATCCGTTCGATCTTCACTTTCAGGGTGTCGCCGGGCAATGCACCTTCTACGTAAATGGGACCTGTCGCCGGGTTGATCCGATTCCAGTCGATGGTGCTTACAACCGTTGATTCTGACTGAATCTGGTTCGTAAAGCAGTCATAGGTCTCAATCGCAAGTCTCGTTCCTGATGCTACCCGCAAAATTGGCTCATGTTCGCCGCTGAACGCATAGATGGACTCTTTGCATTGGACTAGGCTCATCACAACCATCCTCTCCGCTATTGGTCATACAAATGACAGGCAACGAAATGACCTGGCGTCACTTCCTTCAAGGCTGGCGCTTCCTCTGTGCAGCGCGCGAAGCATTTTTGGCAGCGGGAGGCAAAACGGCATCCTGCCGGCGGATCGATCGGGCTCGGGATATCCCCTTCGAGTAGGATTTCCGTCTTTTTCCGCTTGGGATCTGCCACCGGAATCGCAGCCATCAGGGCTTGGGTGTAAGGATGGCGCGTATCGTTGAACAATTGCTCCACATTGCCCATCTCCACGATCTGCCCCAGATACATCACGCCGACGCGGTCGCTGATGTGCTCGACAACGCTTAAATCATGCGCCACGAAAAGCATCGTCAAACCCAGCTCATCGCGAAGCTTCGCCATCAGGTTGAGAATCTGCGCCTGCACCGATACGTCCAAGGCGGAAACCGGCTCGTCGGCGAAAATGAAGCTGGGCTCAACGGACAGCGCCCGGGCAATTCCGATCCGCTGAAGCTGCCCGCCGCTGAATTCATGGGGATGGCGATCCATCGCATCGGCAGGCAAGCCGACCAACTCGAGCAGCTCCGCGATTCTCTGCTGCGCCTTCTGACCGGTCGCGATGCCGTGCACAGCCAGCACTTCTTCGAGTGTCTGACGAATCGTCATGCGCGGATTGAGCGAGGAATATGGATTTTGGAACACCATCTGCATTTCGCGGCGCAGCTGCGTCAGCTCTTTTGGCGAGAATTGCGTTACCTCTTTCCCGTCATACTGCACACTTCCGCTCGTCGGGTCATTGATGCGCAGAATGCAGCGGCCAGTCGTCGATTTTCCACAGCCGCTCTCGCCGACAAGTCCGAAAATCTCCCCTTTGTTGATTGTGAACGATACATCATCCACCGCCTTCAGCACTTGCTGATGCTTGCCAAAGAAGTTGGTTTTGCCCGCGGGGAAATACTTTTTCAGATTCTCAACCTTCAGCAGCGCTTGCATAGCTGTTCCCCCTTTTAATCACAAGCTCTTCCGCATGATGGCAGGAGACAAAGTGGTTTGGACGCAGTTGGGTCAACACCGGTTTTTCACGGTCGCACAGCTCTGTCCGGTACTTGCAGCGCTGAGCGAATGCGCAGCCGAGAATTTTCTCCGCCAAATTGGGCGGCTGCCCTTCGATCGGCTTGAGACTGCCTTTTCGCTCACCAAGCTTAGGGATAGATTCGATCAAGCCCCATGTATAAGGATGGAGCGGTTCTTCAAAGATGCTCCCGACATCGGTGCTCTCCACGATTTCACCTGCGTACATGACCGATACCTTGTCACATACTTCCGCCACCACACCCAAATCGTGCGTAATCAGCAAAACCGCCATGTTGTATTGGTTCTGCAGCTGTTTCATCAAGCGCAGGATTTGAGCTTGGATCGTCACGTCCAAAGCGGTCGTCGGCTCATCGGCGATCAGCAGCTTGGGCTTGCATGCCAGCGAGATCGCGATCATCAGCCGTTGCAGCATCCCCCCGCTGAATTCATGAGGGAATTGCTCATAGCGTTTTTCCGCAGAGGGGATCGACATATCCTTCATGATCTTGATTGTCTCGTCCTTTGCCTGCTGCTTGGAGTACCCTTTGTGGTAGCGCAGCACCTCAGCGATTTGCTCCCCCACTTTGATCAGCGGATTAAGCGAGGTCATGGGGTCCTGGAAAATCATCGAGATGATGTTTCCGCGAATCGCTCGCATCTCTTTTTCCGATTTTTTGATCAAGTCCTCTCCTTCGAGGAGAATTTCCCCGGAGCTGATGCGGCCGCCCTGATTTTCAATGATGCGCAGGATGGAGCGCGCCGTGACGCTCTTGCCGCTGCCGCTCTCGCCGACGATGCCCATCGTTTCACCCGGCTCCAAAGCAAAGTTGACTTGACGTACGGCATGGGCGATTCAGCGTTCCGTCTTGAAT
>JARDZO010000074.1 GCA_029240815.1 Brevibacillus sp. | reverse complement strand
GTATATCCAGTGTCGTGTAGAGATCCTTTCTCGCTAGCTCCTCACCGATCAACACCACTTGGTTTTTTGAGTCGTCTACCGTTTCCGATGTTTTTCTGTCCATCATCAACGCAGTTTCATTAATCGAATCTCCGACGGCTGAAATCACATTCTTTTGCTTGCCACCTGCAATACCTGATCCGGATTGCTGCGATGAAGAGGAAGAACCAGCCTGCTTAATCGCTGGAGTCAACAAAGCATATGAGGTTTGGATTTTCCCCTCTTCCACCAAATCTCGACCGATACAAATGATTAAGTTCCTGTCTTTTAATATTCTTTCGTCCCAACAACCGGAAAGGAAGACTAGAGAGCAGATGTAAATGAAACACAAGTATGTTCTCATGCAGCTTTCTGCCTCCCTTTCCCTTTTTGGAAATAAGAAACCACCAGCAAAAGGCCAGGAATCAAGATGAAGATGACTGGACTGATCCTCTCTAAAAGGTACGTCATTTTGTCCATAATAAAGGGGTCATCTATCCATAGTGCTACAAAATAGGGAATCAAGGAGACTACAACAGCAATTCTTGTGTGACTTTGTCTTTTCAGGATATGGGAGATCCCGATTGCGCCAAAAAAAATAAAAATGGCGGAAGAGCTGATTACCTTTGTTATCCAAAACGATAGAAAAATGTATTCGAGCCGCTCTACCACAATAAATGAGAGTGCTTTTAACATATACAACACAGGCTCCGGGATGAGAAAAAGCTGTTCCGTGTTAAAAAAAGTGATCGCAGCAAAAATGGTCAAGGTATACAACAGCGTGACAAAGAGGTTCGCAAGCATTAGTTTTTTTAAAATCCTCCGCGGGGAGCCCTGCACGTAAGGAAACAGCATGAGAATCGCTTCGAATCCGGTCATGGCAAGAATCGTGCTCTTCATTCCGGAAAGAATGTCGCCGTAACTCACCTGTCCCATCGGTAGCAGATAGATCAAATGCCCTTTGGAGATGGCGAGAACAAGTAAAACGAGGACAGGGATTAACAAAAAACTCAGGATGGAATAAAACCGCGCGATTACTTGAAGACTTTGCTTGCATAAATAGGAGGAGACCAAAAACATCAATCCCAGCAAGATCCATTTGGGAGTATTGGGGTAAGCCCATTTACTGATGATGGCATGGTAGTTTAGCTGAATGAGCGTAGCGATGAACAAAAAGTAGCTAATGTAACACAGATTGATGAGACCACCGAAAAAGACACCAAGCCGTTCCGATGCGAGCTCAAACAGATGCGACCCTGGATTGCGGCACATCAACATCCAGTAGCCAACGATCAAGAACTGTACGATCAAACCGGATAACAGCATCGGTATCCAGCTATCCCCTTTTGCCGATTGATGGACTTCATAGGGAAGGGAGAGGATGCCGGACCCGACTTGAGTTTGAATAATGACGAAAAACAGTTGAAGCGGGGAAATCTTTCTATTCTCTGGGATCATCTGGTTGCCACCCTCGAGATATCGTCTCTTGCGTGCTTTTTTGGGGTGCTGCATCTACAGGCCTGTTGCTCATTTTCCAAATCGGGAATCGGACAAACGTGTCTTTTAGATTCCTCCCTTTTACTGTCGAGAGAGGGGCGAGATAAGGAGTACCAAAGGACTCCAGCGCACACAGATGAATGATCAGCAGCGTAAAGCTCAGTACAATCCCCAGCAATCCTAGCGTGGCTGCGGAAATCATGAAACCGAAGCGTAACAAGCGCACTGCTGTCCCCATTTCATTGGAAGGAACGACATAGGCGGCAATCGCTGTAATCGCCACTACAATCACCATGATATTGGAGACAAGGTTTGCCTGTACTACTGCCTGGCCGATCACGATACCTCCTATCACTCCAATGGTTTGTCCGAGCGGCGATGGCAAGCGAATCCCCGCTTCCCGAATGAGTTCAATCGTGATTTCCATGATGAACGCTTCAATCAAGGGTGGATAGGGAACTTTATCGATCGATTGCTTGATCGCGATAATCATGTTGCTCGGCAAAATTTCAAAGCGAAAAGCAACCGTCGCGATATAAATAGCTGGCAAGGATACAGCGATGAAAAAACTGATCAGGCGAATGATCCTAAAAAATGTCCCTGCAAACCAACGACTATTATAATCATCCGGAGATTGGTAGAAGGCAAAAAACGTGACAGGAAAGACCAATGCCGTAGGAGCCCCGCTTGCCAGAAGCGCCACTCTTCCTTCCATCAGGTTGGCCGTGACCCGATCAGGGCGCTCCGTGCTCAGTAGCTGAGGAAACGGGGAGAACGGAGCATCTTCCACATATTCTTCGATAAAATTAGTCCCCAGGATGCTATCAGCGTGGATGGACTGAATTCGTTTTTCCATTTCTTGAACGACCTGTTTATTTGCCAGGTTATTCATGTAAAGAAGTGCGACTCGCGTCTGCGTTTCCTTTCCGACTGTATAATACGTGACCGTTAACTGCCGATTTTCTATCATCTTGCGAACTAGGTGGACGTTTACATTGAGATTTTCGATAAATCCGTCATGTGCTCCTCGAACGACTTTTTCATTCAAAGGTTCTTCAACAGAACGGATAAAAGACGATTTGGCTGCAATGCATACGATGTCTTGTTGTCCAGGGGAGAGTAATATCACAAAGCCTCTGAGGAGACAAGAGACCGCCTCATCCAGCGTTGGGACGATCTTTATCGTGGCAGCAGGTAAACATTCCTCCATGCTAGCGTCTGGATGGTGGAGAATCGGTTGTAAAATTTGTTCGTGCATGGACTGGCTGTCTGTCAGAGTATCGATAAATACTACCTTAATCCGTTCGTTTCTCCTACGGAAATCCTTGATTTGCAAGTCGTCACTGTAGTGGAGCAGCTCCTGAATCGCAGCTACATCGTTTTCTACTGAACCGGATGGAATATTTGAAAGTCGTCCGCTCACACATATCCCCCCTTAGAAATCCACCTTATATTTCCTCGTTTCCCGAGAAGTATGTACATATTCCACCAGCCAAGGTAGTTTATTGCCGTTTTTTATCCTCATGTGGACAAACATACAAGCCGTACTTGACCCTCGATAATAAGCTAGCGATAAGAGAGACAAGGAGGTGTTTTTATGGCACAAAGATTTCGGGCTATTTTGCGTGGTTCGGAAGAGGTGCCTCCCGTCAGAACCAATGCGACAGGTAATGCTCGATTTCGCTTGAGTGAAGATGGACAAAGGCTACACTTTCGTTTAACCGTAAATAACTTACTTAATTTCACCCAAGCCCACATCCACATTGGCGCCAGAGGAGTGAATGGTCCTGTCGTAGCATTTTTGTTCGGACCAGTCGCAAGAGGCATTAGTGTAAACCGAGGCGTAGTGAGAGGAACCCTTACGCGCAATGACTTGGTCGGACCCTTGCAAGGCAGATCTCTGTCAGATTTGGTGACCCTCATGAATCGAGGACAGACCTATGCCAATGCACACACGACCCAAAACCCTAACGGAGAAATACGCGGTCAGATCAGGCGTATTTTTAATCGCCGAAGAAAATAAAACAAAAGACGATTCCCCCTTGGTTTTCAAGGGGGTTTGTCTTGTGCAGGACATTTCGCGATTCGTCACGTGTAAAACACGGCTTGGCCATTTGCCTAATCATGTTCCGGTGATTTCCGGACTTCCCATTTTTGCTTCCTCGTTTTTTTTGGTATGATTACCCTTACGAGTATGAACCAGGAGGCCATTCGTTTTGCTATCATCCTCTCAAAAACGTCGATTGACGTCCGTGCAGATTATTGTCTTTTTTTATGTGGGACTCATTCTAGTCTCTACGATTCTATTGTGCTTGCCCTTCTTTCATAATCCAGGAGTCTCTCTGTCCTTTATCGACTCTCTGTTCACTGCGACGAGCGCCATTAGCGTGACCGGTCTCACTGTCATTACGATCCATGAGGTCTTCAATGAGTGGGGACTTCTCTTTTTGACCCTGCTCTTTCAGGTAGGCGGGATTGGAATCATGACGCTGGGAACCTTTTTCTGGTTATTGCTTGGGCAAAGGATCGGGTTGGAGCAGCGAATTTGGATTGCGACCGACCACAACCGTTCTACTTTGTCCGGCTTGGTCGATCTAATGCGAAATATTCTCGTCATTGCCCTCATGATTGAGCTTGCCGGTACGATTCTATTGGGTAGTCACTTTCTTTTCGCAGGCTATTATCAAGATTGGTATACTGCCTTTTACCACGGTTATTTCGCTTCGGTCAGTGCATTTACGAATGCAGGTTTTGATCTTTATGGTAACTCGATGCTTGACTTTACCCACGATTACATCTTTCAGTCGATCGTCATGATCCTGATTATCTGTGGGGCGATCGGGTTTCCGGTGCTTGTGGAATTGAGGAGCTATCTGTCGTACCGTCGAGCCAAGCAGCGTTTTACGTTTACGTTGTTTACCAAAATCACGACCTTGACCTTTTTCTCGCTCATTGTCGCTGGCGCCCTGCTCATCTACCTGTTTGAGCGCACCGCCTTTTTCCAGGATCAAACGTGGGACCAGATCTTGTTCTACTCCCTGTTTCACTCGGTTTCTTCGCGAAGTGGCGGTCTGGCAACCATGGATATCAGCCTGCTCTCGACGCCTACCTTGATCATGCTGTCCGGGATGATGTTCATCGGTGCCTCTCCGAGCAGTGTCGGCGGAGGGATACGGACGACGACGTTCTTCGTGCTGGTAGCGGCTGTTTTTGCTAATATGCGAGGCTTCAAGGATGTCAAAGTATTCGGCAGGGAGCTCGTGGACGAAGACATTATGAAGTCGTTCATGGTCTTTTTTGTCGCCGTCATTCTCGTCTTCACAGCTGTCATGCTGCTGGTCTGGCTAGAGGATTTGCCCTTCCAGCACATCCTGTTCGAGGTGTGTTCTGCCTTTGGTACGACGGGTTTGTCCACAGGCATCACTTCGCATCTCGGAACAGGTGGGAAACTGATTCTCGTCGTCACGATGGTGGTGGGCCGGATCGGCATTATCAACCTGCTGCTGTTCCTCAAACGTAAAGATCGGATTGTCCGCTACCATCACCCGAAAGAACGCGTGATCATCGGGCAGTAATCGAGATGAAAAGGCCTGTGTGACTTTACCCTCACACAGGCCTTTTCTTTACTTGTACTCTTCATGCAGCTGGACAGCGATCATATTTTTCTGGTTTTCGGATGTACTGGTACAGCATTTACCTTACAGATATACCAGGCAACCTCTTTTTTCCAGCTCTATCAAGCAGTCCGTTACCTTCAGGTTCTTGTTCCATCTCAAGTCGAGCTTCTCCAGGTTTTCCAGTTGCAACACCGTACGAGGGATTTCTGCGATATCGTTATCACGCAAATCCAGTTCAATGAGATTGCCCATTCCCCCGATTTCTTCAGGTACGCCCTGCAGGCGATTGGTTCGCAGATTAAAGCGTCTCAGCTTTTTGAGACTGCCAATGGATTTAGGCAACTCTGCTATTTGATTGTTGCTCACGTCCAGAATCCGTAGTTCTGCCAACTCTCCTAATGATTCTGGAAAACCCGTCAGTTGATTTCCGTACAAATGCAATTCTCGCAAGCATGCAATAGCCGTTAACGCTTGCGGCAAAGTCTTGATCTGGTTGTTGTACAAGCGCAATTCAACGAGGCTCTTTAATCCATCTATATTCGCAGGCAACTCCGTTAATTGATTATCTGTTACATTTAAATAGCGAAGCTTGTGGAGGTCGCAAAGCTCATTCGGAATCGTTTTACATTGGTTATTGCTCAAGTAGAGAAAGGCGTCCAAATTTTTCAGCATCCCAAGCTCTGCTGGCAGCTCCTTGATCTTATTGTGACCTAAATCCAGCATCTTGAGGTTTTGCAAGTTTTGAATTCCATTTGGTATTTCCGTGAGCTCGTTTCCCGCATAATTCAAAACTTCTAATTCAGGATGCGAAAAGACTTTTTCCGTGATCTCTTTGATTCGATTGTTATACATGCTCAATTCCATGAGCGAATCCGTCATAAATACTTCTTCCGGTGTGTCGGTTAATCCTCGTCCATCGAAATTGAACCTCACGTAAATTTCCTCCTATCAATCTCAAGATGATCTCTTAGGCAACTCCTATCTTATTTTAGATTTGGTACCAATCTCCTGTTCTTGTTCCACTTTATTTTGAAATCTGCGGGCCGTCCATGATGAAAACCCTTGGAATTACTCCAAGGGTTTCATACTTCCTTTTATTTCAGATCCAACGTCGGGATAAAGTCGGAGAAAAAATTGAATTGCTGTTCCGCGAAAGTCGTAAAGTCTTCCGGTGATTTATACACAGCAGACATACCGCGCTCGCTCGCGAACTTCTTGAAATCTTCAGACTCGACTGCTTCCTTCAAGGCATCCGCCAGCACTTTCTTAAATTCGGCCGATGTACCCTTCGGCAGGACAAATCCGCCCCACCCAACTACTTCCACATCAAATCCCTTTTCCTTCAAAGTAGGGATATCCGGAAAGTTTTTGTCGCGTTCTGCGCTCATCACAGCCAGCACCTTCAGTTTCTTTGCTTCCACGCCGCTTTTCACTTCTCCCAGACTGACTGCTACCGCATCGACGTGGTTCCCCATCAATGCTGTCACTGCTGGAGCAGCGCCATCAAACGGAATATCGGTAAACTGCACATTGGCTTTGTTCGCAAAAGCGGTAGAAGCGATATGCCAAATGGATCCTACGCCGGAATTGCCCACCTTGATCTTCCCTTGATTTTGTTTGGCGTACTCCACGAATTCTTCTATGGTGTTGTAAGGAGCGTCAGCAGGGACCGTAATGGCTGCGGGGATCATCGTCGCTTGGCCGAGGAGGTCGAATTTGTTAGGCTCCAGCTCCGATAGTCCAAGCGCTTTGTGCATGGTCATCTCGACAGGTACGTATCCAAATGTGTATCCGTCATTTGGGCTGCTCTGGACAAAAGACATGCCCACGCCCCCTGTACCTCCCGTTTTATTCACGGTGACGATCGGTACTTTTAGCTTTTCTTCCATGTTCTTGGCAATGATGCGGGCTGTGCTGTCAGATGCTCCCCCTGGTGCGTAAGGAACGACGAGGGTGATTTCTTTCTCAGGGTACTTTTTTCCCTCTGCCTGTCCAGATTGTCCACCAGCCTGTCCACCCTGTGAGCTACAACCTACCACGAATGCTAAAGACAACCCGATCAGACCCCATGTGATTTTCTTCATCCGATGACCCTCCTATTGGCTTGTTTTATATTTGCATTGACATGGTACAGCAGTAAAGAGCAAGCCTGTACCACGGGACTACATCTCTACATCTCCCGCAAATCCCGCTTTCTTTTTCTTCACTTCCGCAATGACACTAAAGAAGAGAACGATCAGGGACAGCACGAGCAACGTACCGGAGATCGGTCGTGCAAACAAATACAGCACGTTACCGTCAAGCATTTTGATCGACTGCAGCAAGGAGTTTTCCATCAATTTGCTCAGGACAAAGGTCAAGACGATCGGCGCCATCGGGATATCCAGCTTTTTCATCATGTATCCCGCGATCCCAAACACAAACATGACGCCAACGTCCCACAAACTGTTGCTGACCGTATAAGCTCCGATGATGGAGATGATGAGAATGAGTGGGTACAGCAATTTGGGAGGTACCGCTGCAATCTTGGCCCACATACCTGCCATCGGAAGATTCATGATTAATAGGATGAGATTACCGATAAACATACTCGCGATGATCGCCCAGACGAAATCAGGGTTGTTTTGAAAGAGAGTCGGTCCAGGAGTCAGTCCATGCATGATGAATGCCCCTAGGATGATCGCGATCGTAGGTGAACTAGGTATTCCTAATGTAAACAAAGGAATTAACGCTGCCCCGCAGTACGAGTTGTTCGCTGTCTCCGGGCCTGCCACCCCTTCTATGGCACCTTTCCCAAAGCGGGAAGGATCCTTGGCAATCTTTTTCTCCAAGGTGTAGGAAAGAATCGCGGGAATTACCGAGTTCGAGCCAGGGATTAGACCGACGAAAAATCCCAAGCCCGTCCCTCGTCCGATAGCATTGAGCGTCGGTCTCCACTCTTCCTTGCGCGGCAGGAGACCTTTTACTTTCGCTGGCTTGTCCAACTTTTGCAGATTTTCCATTCCGAACAAGATTTCTGAGAGACCGAATAAGCCCATGGCCACCGTAACCAGATCCAAACCATTCATCAAGTGCGCCTCACCAAACGTAAAACGGACAGCACCCGAGACTGGGTCCATTCCAATCAGGGACAGAATCAAGCCAATAAACGCAGCGATCAGGCCACGAATCAAGGATCTGCCCATCAGACCGATCACCATGATCAAACCGAAGACCATGAGAGCAAAAAATTCAGGAGGTCCAAACTTGAGCGCCAATTCCGCTAATGCAGGACCGATAAAGGCCAGACCGATAATCGATATCGTCCCTCCGATAAAGGAACCGATCCCAGCCACCCCCAAGGCGACACCTGCTCTTCCCTGTTTTGCCAGCGGATGGCCATCCAGACAAGTAATAACGGATGCTGCTTCACCTGGTGTATTGATCAAGACAGAAGTGATCGTTCCCCCGTACATGGAGCCGTAGTAAATCCCCGATAGCATGATGATGGCCGATACAGGCTCCATCCCAAAGGTCATGGGAATCAAGAGAGCTGTCCCTGTGGTTGGACCAAGTCCGGGAAGAACCCCTACCAGCATCCCAACCGTAACACCGATCAGGCAGTACAATAGATTCCACCAGGTGAAGGCTGTCTCAAATCCACCAATCAATTGTTCGAATGCTTCCATCTTCCCCCTCCTTACCAGCCGAACATGTTAACGGGCAGCGGAATCGTAAAAAATGATTTAAAAACGAGAAACAGCACGATCGAGACCCCAGAAGAAATTCCTAAGCCTGTGTACCATTTGTACTCACGGCGCAAAAGAATGAAGAGGAGAACCGTACTCGCGATAATAAAACCCGTCACATTGACAATGACCATAAAGATGACAACGGCCAGGATGACGGACAGTACATTCCCCATTTCCCGTCCTTTCGGTAAAATATCGGCCCAGGTGATCACTTCTTTTTTCAGGGAATGCCAGATGTAGGCACCGCCGATCAGCAGGAGAATTCCACTCAGCCAAATGGGAAACAACCCGGGTCCCGGACCAAATTTGGTATAGTACTTCAGCGAGAACGATTGGACAAAAATTACCAAGGCAAAAAGAACCACGATACCCCCGACCCAGACTCCTGCATTTTGCCTTTTCATCAAACCACATCCTTAATGGGATACGTCTGCTTTTCGTATATGAAAACGCTTTCAAAGTTCGCGGCATCTCGCTCGCCAATTGACGCGATTCGCGTACGGATGTGACTTCCCTCTTTATCCTTCCGATCTTCTGGCACAGGACGCACGTACCAATAGCTCTGGTTTAATCACAATTTGCTTGGGAGGAAACGGCTCTTCCATCGTTAGACGATTTTTGAGGATAATCGCAGCCTCTACCCCGATTCTTTTGAGCGGCTGTGTCATCAGCGTCAGAGGTGGTTGAATCAACTCCCACTGACTCAAATCACCGTAGGAAATGATGGAAATATCCTCGGGAAAGCGCCAGGCTTGTTCCTGAATCGCTTTTAGCATCCCTACTGTCATCGTGTTGTTGCAGCAATAGATGGCGGTCGGTGGGTCAGGCAAGAACAACAGCTCAATGGTTGCTTTGTACGCATCCTCCACTTTGAATTTCCCCGAGACCAACAATGCCTCGTCATCGGAACACCCAAAGTGCCTGAGCGCATTTACAGCACCCTCGTAACGTTCTTTTCCGATCGAGATGTTGGTGGTTCCATAAATGACTCCGATCCTTCTATGTCCTAACGAGTGCAGGTAAGCGATGGATTCATAGGATCCGTAGTAGTTGTCATCGACAATGTAGTCCGTCGTGATGCCTTCTACCTTGCGATCCACCAGAATGACAGGAATATTGTGATCCAGAACTTTCTGAATCATGTCCGCATTACCGCTCGTCGGGACCAGGACCAGTCCATCCACCCGCTGTTCCAGAATCAGCTGAAGCAGCTCGCGCTCGGTCTTGGGATCTTCATTGTGGCTCATGACCAGCATGTGGTACTGGCTGGGACGGATCTTGTCCTCGATGGTTTTGGCGATCGACATCATATACGGATTGGAAATGTCCTGAACGATGACCCCGACCTTGTTCGTCTTGGATGCTTTCAGGCTTCGGGCGTTGGCATTGACCTGATAATTCAGTTCCTGAATCGTGTCGGTTACTCTCTTGTAGATCCCGCTGCTCACATATCCTTTGTCATTTAACACTTTTGAAACAGTACCAATCGATACGCCGGCATGTTTTGCTACGTCTTTAATCGTGACTTTTTTCATCGATACCTCCAAAACATAGTAAAACGTTTCACCGACATTATAGCATTCGCTGTTGGAATCGGAAATACAACGATCCGTTCCAAAGGAGGGGAGCAGCAGCGTCATCGATTCCTAACGGATAGAGGCGGTACTATCGCTTCTGTGTTGCTACCGGTCTACGACTGGTGTACGACTTCTTTTGCCATTTCAGCAAGTTCTTGCAGACGCGCTTGCAGAGCCTCTCTCTCCTCTTGGGTCAGATCCAGCTGAGGTTCTCGCATGCGACCTACCTCGACCCCTCTCATCCGCAGAGCTGCTTTGAAATACGCCATGTTGCTGCCGTTTTTTAACGTCTCACAATAGTGGATCGCGATCCGCTGCAGCTTTCTCGCCTTTTCTAGGTCATTATTTAAAAACGCCTGATAGAGCGCTACGAACGGCTCAGGATAAACGCAGGAAACACCGGATACGGTCCCTTCACAGCCCATAGCCAACCCAGCCAAAAACAGGCGGTCCGTCCCATGTGATACGGAAAACGTTCCCTGATTCACCGCGAGATACTCGTTTGTTCTCAACATATCTGGGTAGCTGTACTTAATCCCGATCACATTTTTGCAGCGGTTCGCGATTCTTTGAACCACATCGCCCTTCAGATCGTTCGCGGCACACTGCGGGATATTGTAGAGATATACGGGAAAATCAGCTGGGACACTAGACGCTACTGCTACAAAATACTCTTCCAATTCTTTATCCGTTGCTCCAAAGAACACGGGCGTTACCACCCCAACACCATCTGCACCTGCTTCGTGAGCGTGTCTAGCCAATGCAATCGTATCTTCTTGATTCATGGCACCGACGTGGATGAATACCGTCGCTCGATTCGCTGCCGCTTTCACGACGGTTTCCGCTACCTCTTTCCGCTCCTGTACCGACAAACGGAGCATTTCTCCCGTTGTTCCCAATGGGTAGAGACAGTGAACACCCTTGGAAATCAAGAACTCTGTCAAGTTTCTCATCTGGTCATGATCGACCTGTCCGTCCTTACCGAACGGGGTTACCATCGCTGTTGTTACACCGTATAAATGCTTCATCTCGCCATCTCCTCGTCTTTGACCATTTCTCTCTTCCTTCACTTCAGGCTACCTAATCCGCTCTGCTCAATCGGGCAGTGACACCAGCAGAAAATCCTTTGACAAACAGAGCTCCCACAGTCGCTCCGGGGTCCTGGTGGCCAATAGAACGCTCCAGGTACCTCCCTGCTCTGCCGTGTCGCGATTGCATCTCGATGGTCTGCCTGGCGCCATTTTCTGCTGCTTCAGTGGCAGCCGACATGATTTGCTCCAGGGACCTGCCCTCGCTCAGTGCCGCGTCCATCGCTTCGACTGCTGGAACCAATGAATCCAGAATCGTTTTATCCCCGACATTCGCTTTGCCTCGTTCCTTCAATCCTTGAACCATTGCCTGAAAAAGAACGATGACCTCAGCAGATGAAAGCTCCGTTTTTCCCTGAATGGCTTTGCCTGCTCGGAGCAATGCAGATGACATCAAGGTTCCCATCGTAGAGGCGACGACTTCTCCCATCTCCAGCGCACTGCCCATCAATGCCTTTCCAATATCACTCTGAGCTTGCGCACGCAGGTGATCATTGACCGCACGCAATCCGTTTGACATCGTCAGCCCAATATCGCCATCCCCTAAAGCACCATCCAGCTTACACAGGAAGTCTTTGTTTTCATCCATGATTTTGCCGACTTCTTGCAAGATTGCCTGAACATCCTCAAACACGAGTGCCTCTCTCACGCCATTCTCTCCCTTCTCCTTTTATTTCTGCACTTGGAACGGTGTATGGAAGGGGACATCGAGCAATTCACGCAGCTCATCATCCAGCTTTAAAATAGAGACGGACAATCCGGCCATTTCCATGGAAGTCGCAAACTCTCCAATATAAGGTCTGTAGACGCGAATCCCCTTCTCAGCAAGAAGCTGGTGCACCGAACGATACACGACATATAGCTCTTCCAATGGTGTCGCACCTAAGCCATTAATCAAAACCGAGACGTCCTGACCTTCTTCAATCGGCATGTCTTGCAGAATCGTGGATACCAAGGTCCTCGCCACTTCTTCGGCAGTCTCGATCGTTCCACGATGAATGCCAGGCTCCCCGTGGATGCCCATTCCAATTTCCATCTCTCCGTCTCCGATCGTAAACGTCGGATGCCCAACCGCTGGGAGGATACACGGAGTAAGAGCCACACCCATGGTACGTACGTTGATATTCGCCTTTTCAGCGACTCGCTTGACTTCATCGAGAGTAGCCATCTGCTCCGCTTTTGCTCCCGCAAGCTTGTACAGGTAGAACATCCCTGCAACGCCGCGTCGTCCGGCTTCGCTTCCTTTTGGCATGGAAGCCACGTCATCGGTAGCTACGACCGTCTCTACCCGAATATCCTCTTCCCCGGCGAGTTCAGCCGCCATATCAAAGTTCATGACGTCTCCGCCATAATTGCCGTATATGTACAAAACACCAGCATCACCGTGTATCGCACGAGTCACATCCAGCATCTGTCTCGCACTCGGGGATGCAAAGATGTTTCCGACAGCCACGCCGTCCAGCATTCCTTGTCCGACATAACCGAGGAACAGCGGTAAATGCCCAGATCCTCCCCCTGTCGCAATCGCAACTTTGCCAGTAACAGGACCATCCGCCCTCATCAGTGCCCGATTGTCACTGCGCACACTCTTCAGCTGTTCCGGGTGAGCGAGGAGCAACCCTTGGAGCATCTCATCTACTACGTTTTCGGGATCATTCAGGAATTTCTTCATACGATTCACCGTTTGGCTCATACAATCCCCTCCATGATTTTTTGGTTGAGTGAGTCTCTTCGTGATAATGAAACGTTTCACTAAACTTCAAAAAAATAGGCCCATCATTCAATCTGCATAAGACACAATTTCACGTAATTGATCGGCCTTTTTTACGGATCACTTTCATTTTTTCAATTACGTTCCGTTTCCGACATTCTTTTTGAAGAATGCCTTTCAAAATTAGTGAAACGTTTCAATTTATTACAAAAAAATATAGGAGATAACTTATTACAACTTGGGATTACCGTGGAAATGTACTGAATTGTTTGAATGAAACGTTTCAATGAAATCAGTATAAATGGAGAGCGCTTTCAATTCAATCCTTAAATTTTTAATTTTTTCATTTTTCTAAACTCCCTTCCAAAAATGACAGCGACCCTCCTGTTTGCAACACGGGAGATCGCTTCCCTCTCTATTTTCCTTCCTCATTTGGCAACTCCGGATACACCCACGAAGCTGTCTAACGCGCCTCCCAGATTCATCGCCTTCATCAAAAACAGCCGAGGCCTCCTGTCATTTGCTCAGGAGACATCGGCTTTCTTTTTCTACTTTGCCAGGGCTTTTTTTTTACAAAATGGGGGTGATTGTCATCCCTACATCCTTTGGAACGAGATCGGGCATAGATAAAACCGGCAATACCATGATATTGCGCTGCTTCCCCGTCCCATAGTAGTCCTCTTCCTTTTTGGCGAGCGTGAATCCAAAAGCTTCTAATGCGCGAATCGATTTGATATTCGTTTCACTGACGGTTACCAGTACCTGCTGGAGCGTGGATATCTGGCGCAGGGCTTGCAACCGAGCCTCAATCAGTTTTTTGCCGATTCCTTTTCCCTGATACTCTTGATGCACGTTGCTGAACAAGAGCCATCCCGTCTTTTGATACATATCGATTCCCGCACAGCCAAAGCCGATCAGCTGACCATCATGAGTCGCCTTGAAGATCAGTTCGGGAAAAAGCTCGATGTACTTCTTCAATTCGTGCAGGTTCATTCGGTCCGGCAGCGTCAAATCCGCCAGCTGGATCATCTCCGAAAAATCGTCCCGTCTTGCCTGTTCAATTCGTACGTCCATTCTTCCACGCCTCCTCTCCCTGCGGCTATACCCTTACTCTACAGGAGGCATGTTAAGTCTGAATGGATGCCATGTGGAAGGTGTGTAAAACTTATATAAAACGCGGGAAATGCCCCTACATCTTTGTTTGGTAATAGATCAGACTGTAGTGGTGGAGAGGAAAAAGGAGAAAACGCTCCAGCTTTATAGGAACACCTACTGGGGGTCATCCCTGTCCGGCTCCATGTAAAAAACGAAACCGCGTCCAAAGCAGCCGTCTCAAGGAGCCTCTCAGAGGTGGACGCTTAACAACGTGTTTCGTTTTTTCCATTGCGCCTCGGTTGGCGTTCCTAAGAGCTTACGCTTATTTCTCCTTTTTCCTCGACCAGCTCTAGCTCTTCCACTAGCCTTATTTCTGTGGGCTATCCAAGGAGTTTCTTTGAGAAAGCCCTACATGGAGCAATGTCTTTGGAGCACTTTCAAAGCAAAGCAATTAAGAGAAATAGCTTATCCCCTTGAATAACCATTAAAACAGGTGGCTAGAAACCACAACAGCTCGCAGGAGAAGCAGGTTTCCAGGCGGAGCGACTTCGGAACCCAGCGTAGCGGAACAACGAATTCACGGGATCAAGAAGCGGTACCTCTGTGTTCCCTGCGAAGCGCCTACTACTTTACCGCTTCCCCGTGAATCGTTGTGGAGCGGACAGTCTAAACTTCTTCGCAGGGTGTAGACCGGGCCCCGCCGAACGCGAGCGATAGCTTGTGTTCGGTGGGTAAAGGCCGGAGCGGAGATCGGATACCTGCTTCTCCCCACCTCAGCTTTATAAGGGCTCGTGACTCCTCAAATTTGATTCACTTCCCGATATTACGAAAAAAGCCGACGATTCCTTTCATTCGGAACCGCCGGCTTGGGAAGAACATTCTGATAGGTTGTCTGGGTGCTGCTTACTTCTTAACAGATGGCATGACACCTTCAGGGATCGGGTTGACGTAAGTGGAATTACCCAAGCGTTGTTTCAACTCAGCCTTGGCTTTGTCGATCAGCTCTGGATTTTTCAACATGTCTACAGCTGTAGAAGCTATGACTTTACCCGCGTGCAGCATTCCTTTATGTGCCATGGAGGTCGCACCGAGCGTTACCCATTGCCAGGAGTGGAGAGTCGACCCATTGATAAAGCAAGCAGTCGTACATTGAGCAGTCGGTGTGATCCAGCTCACGTCCCCAACATCCGTGGAACCGTTCAATGGTCTCAGTTCCCCCGTGTAAGAATTGAGCCAGGTCACCATGTCGGCATCAGGGCCACCTGGTGACTGTACTTCAGAGGTGCGCAGCTCTTGTTCATTCAGCGTCGCACGAACGGCTTTGGCCAGCTGCAGCTCCTGCTCGTCGTGAACGGGAACACCTAGCTCCTGGAAGTTGCGGTACATCACCTGTTCCAGGGTCTCGTTTTGCACAAGGTTGGAGCACGCTTTGTCAAACACGATTTCTACTTCGGTTTCGGTCATGAGCGCTGCACCTTTGGCGATTTTGCAGACGCGTTCGTAGATTTCTTGGACTTGCTCTACGATCGGTGCCCGTACCAGATAAAGCACCTCTGCGTACGGCTGCACAACATTCGGTGACAGACCGCCAGAATTCGTGATCGCATAGTGCACACGCGCTTCAGGGATGATATGCTCGCGCAGGTAGTTCACGCCGACGTTCATCAGCTCGACAGCATCCAGAGCGCTGCGTCCGAGATGTGGACTGGCTGCAGCGTGGGAGCTTTTTCCTTTGAACTTGAAGTATACCTGGTAGTTGGCCAGCGAGTTCATCGCCATGATGCTGTTGTAGCCCATCGGGTGCCAGCAAAGGGCAAAATCGACGTCGTCGAACAATCCGGCACGCGCCATGAAGGTTTTGCCGGATCCGCCTTCTTCACCAGGGCAGCCATAATAGCGAACCGTACCGGATAGATTGTTTTCCTCCATGTATTGCTTGACTGCGACAGCTGCTGCCAGAGAAGCGGTACCGAGCAAATTGTGCCCGCATCCGTGTCCGTTCGCTCCTGGCACCTCTGCTTCTTGTTTGGCTTGCCCTTTCTTTTGGCTCATGCCGGAGAGGGCATCAAATTCTCCCAAAATCGCCACAACCGGGCTGCCACTTCCAAAGCTTCCGATAAAAGCCGTCTTGATTCCGCCGACGCCTCTCTCTACGGTAAACCCTTCGCTCTCCAGGGTGTTCGCGAGCAGTTCAGCCGACTGATATTCCTCAAAACGCGTCTCCGCAAATTCCCAGATGCGGTCGCTTACTTTGATAAACGACTCTCTTTTGCTTTCGATCATGTCTGCAATCCGTTGTGTATGCATGTAGAAACATCCTCTCTATTTGCTGTAAGTATAGGCGAGTGCGACTAATAGAAGGGTTTCTTAAGTAAGAAGCCGTCTTGCAATGCGATTCAACAGCTCGACACTGCGCGGAAGAATCTCTTCCTGAATGTCGAACTTCGGATGATGGTGAGGTGCTGGGATATCCGTACCGATCGACATGTACGTTCCTTTGCCGCCGAGTTCCTGTACACGCTTGATCATAAAGCTGGCATCCTCACTTCCCATTGCGTTGTATTCGCCCTTTTTAAAGGAGTGGAACCCTTCGACATGTCTGGCTTCTTCCAAGGCCAGATCTGCCATATCGTCATCGTAGTTGATCGGGATGGCTCCCCCGATGACTTCAATTTCATAGTCCAGCTCATGCATGGCGGCACTGCTCGCGATGATGTTTCGTACCCGTTTTTCTACCTCCGCATTGACCTCTTCGGTCTCGGAGCGGGTCTCTACGATCATTTTCGCATAGGCCGGGATGATGTTGGCTGCTGTTCCGCCTTCCAGCACGCCGACGTTGATCCGAGTCGAAGCTGTGCTAAAACGCGTAATCGCATGAATGTTCAGCAAAGCAGTAGCTGCTCCCAGCAAGGCGTTTTTCCCATGCTCAGGCGATGCTCCTGCGTGAGAGGAAACACCATGGAAATGAGCCAGCATTTTCGTAGTCGCGAGCAATCCGTGCGAACCGCCGTGTATTTCACCCAGCGGCACATTGACGCCCAGATGATTACAGAAGATGTAATCGACATCGTCCAGGAGCCCTTTTTGCACGATCGAGTATGCACCGCGCACGCCTTCTTCGGCTGGTTGGAAAATCAATTTGAGGGTACCGGAAAAGTCGCCATCTGCCAGCTTTTCCGCCAACCCCAGACCAATGGTGGTATGACCGTCATGCGCACAAGCGTGCATATTCCCTTCATAACGGGAACGGAATCCGTTTGCCTGTGGAAAATGATCCTCGTCTTTGCTCTCCGGTACAGGCAAAGCATCCATATCGAAACGGAAAGCAACGGTAGGTCCATCCGCCTTCCCTTTTTTCACACCAATCACGGCCGTGTAGCCACCGCGCATTTTTTCGGCAATCGCAGGGTTCGCGCCATCCCGCAACGCCCGTTCGTAAGCTTCTTCCAACACTCCCTGCGCCGGCAGGCCTCTGCGAGAAGGCCCGTCCAGCGCGTCTTGTCCATAAATCACGTCATAGCCTAGGGAAGTCAGAATTTCCACCACTTTTGCAGCTGTGCGAAATTCCGTAAAGCCGACTTCCGGATGCATGTGAAAATCTCTTCGTAATGAAACCAGATCCAACATCACTCATACCTCCTGTTATCTCTGGGGCAACGTCGCCATTAGAGATGCGGATATACCCCAGGACCGATTGGCAAGCCTACGAAATACCAGACGATCAGCATCAGTGTCCAAAGAATGAAGATGGCGATCGGATAAGGCAGAATCAAGGAATAGTACGTTCCCAGCTTTGCATCCTTTTTGTACTCCTGCAAGAAGCCCAGGAATAGCGGGATGAACGGCGACACGATCGCGAACGGAATCACGGAAGAGTCGGCTACCCGAAATGCAATTTGCGCGAATGCAGGGTGGAATCCCAAAGCCATGAACATCGGAATGAACACCGGCGCCAAGAGAGACCAGATCGCAGAACCACTGGCGATAAACATGCAGAGGAACGCGGACAGGAACATCAAGCCGATAAAGACAGGCGCTCCGGTCATGTTCAATTTTTCCAGCACATCCGTAATGGACAGGGCGAGGAAGCTACCCATGTTGCTCCAGTTAAACATCGCAACGAATTGCGATAGCGGGAAAACCATGACGATGAAACCAGCCATCCCTTTGATCGGATCAGTCAGCAAAGCAGGAATATCGTTTTGCTTTTTGATCATGCCTACTCGGATACCATATGTGATCGCTACAGTGAAGAAGAACAGCAAGATGACTGGCACGATTCCGGAAATGAATGGAGAAGGAACGATGGTGCCCAGTTTTGGATCGCGGAGCAGACCATTTGCTGGCACAACCAGTACGGCGATGACAGCCAGGAATGCCAATGCAGCGATACCTGCTGCACGCAACCCTTTCTTTTGAATATCGGACAAATCTTCCAGCTTCTGTCCTTTATCGCCTTTGTAGACACCCAGCTTTGGCTCGACGAACTTGTCTGTGATGAAACCGATGGCCGCGGACAGCAAAATGACGGAAGCGGACATGAAGAACCAGTTGTCCAAAACGCTGACGGTTACATTCGGATCAACGGACTTGGAAATCTCCGAGCTGATACCGGAGAGCAACACGTCGGTGGTCACAATCAGGATGTTCGCAGAAAAACCAGAACCGACACCAGCGATCGCAGCCAACAGACCCGCTACTGGATGACGACCTACAGCCAGGAAGATCAGTGCTCCAAGTGGAGGCATGATAACGAAAGCTGCATCAGATGAAACGTGGCTGAAAAAAGCGATAAACGCTACCAGATAGCTGGCATATCGTGCACTAACGCGCAACGACATTTTGCGAATGACTGCTTCCAGAAGCCCTACCTTTTCAGCAAGCCCTACCCCTAGCATCAAGGTCAAAATAGAGCCAAGCGGTAAGAAGCCCGAGAAGTTTTTGATGATATTGGGCAACAGCCATTGCAGACCTTCTTGGCTGAGCAAGTTTTTCACTGCTACCTGTTCATTCTTGATTGGGTTAATCGCGGTCACATGAAAAAAGGACAAAAGCGCGGTGACGACCATTAATATCGCAATCAGATAAAGGAACAGCATAAATGGATTTGGCAGCTTGTTCCCAACCCGCTCGACCCATTTCAAAAGGCCGACTCCACCTGATTGTTGCTCATGTTGGTTCATCTTTACTGGTTGTGCACTCATAGAGCAATCCCCCTTGGGCCGTTTCTAAATTTCTTTCTCTTGCAACACAATGCATAGTGAGTGAGTGATCAGTCTTCCGTCACGCAAAATTGAAAGCCCTTTCAATTTCACTTCAGAAAATGGTAAGCATGTTACTCCTTTCGTAATATCCGGCTGACTCGTCATTATGCGAATATAAAGAGACAATTTCGTTAATTGAATTATATAGCGTACTTTAATTTTTTTCAATACAATTGTTTGACTTCTTACAAAATACCAAAGCTTCCATTTACAATTTCATTTAAGAAAAATGC
Source organism: Brevibacillus sp. (assembly GCA_029240815.1). The sequence goes on along the minus strand of JARDZO010000074.1, from coordinate 160 downwards.
GAGAAGTGGCGCTCGAGTCCCTTGGTTTGGTGGTCAATCATACTGTTGTGGAGGAGAGAAAAAAGGAGAAAACGCTTCAGCTTTATAGGAACACCTGCTGGGGGTCATCCCTGTCCGGCTCCATGTAAAAAACGAAACCGCGTCCAAAGCAGCCGTCTCA
>JARDZO010000325.1 GCA_029240815.1 Brevibacillus sp. | reverse complement strand
TGAAGCGAAAACTCTCCAAGAAAAGTCACGAAGCATGGAGCATCATCCTTTCCTATATCGGGTCTATCCACTTCCTTCTTAGAATCACCTTTGCCCGTTATTCTATGCCTTGGAAAAATTAACACGTATGATTTGGATTTGCACAAGCTCGTCCTACTCTTCGTTGTAAAAACCAAAATTGCGCAGCATTCGCTCCTGATTGCGCCAGTCTTTCTTTACTTTGATCCACAGCTCCAAAAAGACTTGATCGCCCATCAGCCGCTCAATATCTTTGCGGGCACGACGACCGATTTCCTTGAGCATCTGGCCTTTTTCCCCGATCAGGATACCACGCTGCGAATCCCGCTCCACGTAAATGGCCGCGTAGATGTACAAGGTCTTGCCGTTTTCCCCGCGCTTCATCTCCTCGATGACGACCGCGATGGAGTGAGGTACTTCTTCCCGCGTCAAGTGCAACACCTTTTCCCGGATCAGCTCAGCCGCTACAAAGCGCTCAGGATGGTCCGTTACCTGATCAGCCGGATAGAACATCGGCCCTTCTTCCATCTCGTTAAAAATGGCTTGCATCAACGAGCTGGTATTGTTGCCTTCGAGTGCAGAAATAGGAACGATCTGCTTGAAATCATACAGCTTGCGATAATCATCGATGATTGGCAGCAGCGCTTCTGGATGTACTTTGTCAATCTTGTTGATCACCAAAAACACAGGTGTCTTGACTTGCTTCAGCCGTTCGATAATGTACTCATCCCCGGCACCGCGCTTTTCATTCGCATCCACGACAAACAGGACAAGATCGACTTCATTCAACGTGTTTTCCGCAACGCTCACCATGTAATTGCCCAATTTAGACTGCGGCTTGTGAATACCTGGTGTATCGATGAAGATGACTTGACCTTCTTCTGTCGTATGGACAGCCGTAATTTTGTTACGTGTGGTCTGCGGCTTGTTGGACATGATTGCGATCTTGTGCCCGACTACATGGTTTAGCAGTGTTGATTTTCCGACGTTTGGCCGTCCAACGATTGTGACAAAGCCTGATTTGAAAGCTTTTTTTGTCTTGCGGTTATCCACGTAAATCCTCCTTGGTGAACGCCCCAGGAATCAGGGCAGATACTGTCGTTTCCCAAACATCACCGTTCAGGTTGGTTAAAAATACTGGCATTTCCGGCGGACAAAGCTCAGCCATGACTTGACGGCACGCGCCGCACGGTGATACTGCTTTGGGAGTATCGGCAGCTACCGCCAGCGCCTTGTAGTTTTTGTCCCCTTCGGAAAATGCCTTGAACAAAGCCGTGCGTTCTGCACAGTTACACAGGGAATACGCAGCATTTTCGATATTGCCGCCGAGGTAGACCTTGCCTTCCTCAGTCAGGAGTGCTGCCCCAACTTGAAATTTGGAATAAGGCACATACGCCAGTTTCCTCGCTTCTATTGCTTGCTTCATCAAAGCTTGTTTATCCATTCTCATCATTCCTCATATCGGTATTCTCTAACAGCGCTCTCCGCTTGCATTGGCAAAGGTAGAGACACCAAGAGACCAGACTTCTTTCTCTTGTCGAGGAAGCACCTGGTCAATGGTAGCTGGGTCATGCCATTTTTAAGAAAGAAACCACTCAGACAGTTTTTGATATAGCGGTGGACCGAAGATCATGACTCCGATTACCACAGATACGATGGCTGCTACCAGAACGCCTGCAGCGCTAGCGTCCTTGGCGATCTTGGCTTTACTATGCCAATCCGGAGAGGCTAGATCCACCGCCGCTTCTATCGCTGTGTTTACTAGCTCCAAGGCGATTACCAGCGCGATAGAAAAAAAGACCAGCAAAACATCGCTGCGTGGAATTTGCAGCCACCAAGCCGCCGCCAACACAAGTACGGCAGCGGTTACGTGGATTTTCATGTTTCGCTGTGTCTTTACCGTATGGACAATCCCTTGCAAGGCGTAGGAAAAGCTACGCACTAAGCGGTCCCACTCTTTCAATGACATCTCCTACCTCGTCAAGCCAATTTGCTCCAGTACTGCTTCTTGACGGGAAAACATTTCTTTTTCCTCTTTTTCACTGCCATGGTCGTATCCGAGCAAATGAAGAAAACCATGCACAGCGAGAAAACCGAGCTCGCGATCCAGCGAATGCCCGTAGTCTTCTGCCTGTTCCTGCGCTTTCGGGAGCGAGATAATGATGTCGCCCAGCATGTTCGGAAACTCTTCCAGGTCACTCTCATCCAGAAAAATTTCCATTTCGCCTTCGCCTGGTTCATTCATGGCGAACGACAAAACATCTGTCGGACGATCTACGTCCCGATAGTCGCGGTTCAGTTCATGAATCCGTTCATTGCTGACGATCGTGACCACTACTTCGCCACTTACCTCTTCGTGGACGGCTGCAGCCTCCAGGCAACGGGTTATCAGGCTTTGCAAATGCTCATCGATCGGTTCGATATCTTCATGAAGAATTTCTACAGATAACACAGATGCATGATCTCCTTTATCCAAGACGATTTATCGATAGTTCTGCTCGACTTCCTCTTTGGCATACGCCGAGATGATCTTTTGGACCAGGCTGTGTCGGACAACGTCGCCTTCCTGGAAATGGATGAAGGCAACATCAGAAATCTGGTTCAGGATTCGCTCTGCTTCCCGCAAGCCCGATTTCTTTCCTTTTGGCAAGTCAACCTGCGTCACGTCACCCGTAATGACCATTTTCGATCCGAAGCCGAGACGAGTCAAAAACATTTTCATTTGCTCGGGAGTGGTGTTTTGCGCTTCGTCCAAAATGACGAACGAGTCTTCTAGCGTACGGCCGCGCATATACGCCAGCGGTGCTACTTCAATCAGCCCGCGCTCCATCATTTTGGCCACCTGTTCGTTGCCCAGCATGTCATACAAGGCATCGTAGAGAGGGCGCAGGTACGGGTCTACCTTTTCCTGCAAATCCCCTGGCAAAAATCCGAGACTTTCTCCTGCTTCCACAGCTGGTCTGGTCAAGACGATCCGTTTAACCCGTCCGTTCTTTAAGGCGGTAACCGCCGTGACGACAGCCAGGTACGTCTTCCCTGTTCCAGCCGGTCCGATTCCAAATACGATGTCTTTCTTTTTGATCGCTGATAAATAGTGGCGCTGCCCTAAAGTCTTGGCCCGAATCAGTTTCCCGCGTTGGGTACGGGCTACTTCCTCGTCGTACACATCCAGCAATTGGGCGGCTTCTCCCTGGTTGCACAACACCATCGCATACGAGATGTCGCGCTCCGAAAGAGTAATCCCTCTGCGGATCAGTTGCAGCAAGATACCGATCAGTTCAGCCAGCTTATCCACCTCTGGCTTGTCACCGCTAATCACGAGCTCTCCTTCTCGCGTCATGATTTTGGCAGAACTGTTTTCTTCGATCAATGTTAAGTACGCGTCGTGTGGTCCGAACAACAGCAAGGCCTCAGATGCGTCTGCAAATGGGATTCTTACCTCATCGTGTAGGTGCAACAGGCTTCCATCTCCTTGCAACGGTAATCAGCAATTCGTCATGGCTTGCTAGTCTGAGCCGCCCCGACGATCGGCTGTTCAACTGCAATGTCCTCAATGACGGAAAAATGAATGCTCAAGTAAACTTTACCATTCTCTGTTGAGACGTGCAAAACTTTTTCATCTGAAATCTCCGCATCCTTGCCTGCCTTCCGCAAAATATCCTCTCGGGCAAATCTCTTGGCGATTTCCGTCGCTTCCTCGACGCTCATCTGGCGCTGAATAGGCTCCGCCTCAGAAGTGTGGACAGTCTTCCAGCCGATCGGTGAGGTATACCCCGCGTAAGAAGGCAGAAAGCGTGATTCCGAGTTCTCCGAATGCGTGAATGCTTGCTTGTTCAGCGGCCAGATCTGGACAGCGTAGGGACCGATCAGAAGGTACTGCTGCTCCTGATTTTCTCCGGTCAAGCGGTACATCGTTTGTGTGAGAGGTATAGATGTCTCGCTGACGTACCAGACTTCGCCCCGGACCGTACCCCGTGCCGATACCACCTGCTGCCGCGTTTCATTGCCGATGATTCCGGAAATGAGCACCTGCCCTTTTTCTACCAGTTGGTTGATGGTCACCTGACTCTTCCCGACTTCAGGCAACACTTTAGAAATGACAGCACGCTTCTTTGCAACCAAATGACGCGGACTCTTGGGCAGTGGCTTTACCGGAGCGTCTTTTTCAACGACCTGCAATTGCACTTTCGTCCCTTGAATATCTACGCCGACCCATGTCACTTCCGGCAATAGACTCATCAGCTCTTTTTGCAAAACAAGTGGTTCTTTTAGTTTGACCTTCCATACCCCTTCTTTAATCCCAATCTGTTCGGCTGCCTGAATCACTTTTTGCGGATCCATATGTCGAGTTCCACTCACTTCAACCGTCCAGACGAACGAGGAGAGCATGTACAATCCGAGAAAAAAAAGAGTAGCACCAATCGCCAGGCCAGCCCGTCTACGCAAACGGATGAGCCAAAAAGGCAACCCTCCTCTGCCTTCCACATGACTGCGACAGCCTGTCTCCCTGAGAAGCGGACGCAAGCGAAAATAGTCCCGAATCAAGATATCGCAGCGGGTCAAATCTTCCCCTACACGGCGAATATTCCAAATTCGTATGCCATCGCGAATAGCCATATTCAAAAAGCGTTCGAACCGCTTCCCCCGCACGGTGATGGTGACATGTCCGTCCACCCACTCTTTCAGTCCGTTTCGCATGTGTCTCCCCGCTTTCCCATGTGTTACGAGCCTTGTGGCCCGGTTTCCAGAAACTTCACGCCCCCGATTCTGCCCTCCAGCAGAACCTCCTCTGGCAAGATCGCTCTGATGACAAGCTGCTCGCCTGATACGATCATCTGTCCATTCGTCAACAACAAGCGGAGCTCTTTCTCACTGAAGTGGAGAACTCCGCGGTGGTTTTCTATGTACATTTGCAAATGGCCGATCATCGTGATGCGCGGGACTTCCAGGACAACATCTTGCGGCAGCTCCAAAACCCCTCCCGCCAGTTGGCGCAGACGGCGGCTCCAACGCTTCATGGATTAGCCCCCCCTCGTACTAGCGCTACTGCGCCGAATATGCTTCCTCTGCTAAGGCAGATTTTGGGTCCAATGGCCGTGCAAAACCGTTCTTACCTATGCGTATGCGATGGACACTAAAGGCATTCATGAAAAGAAAAAAGCCCATGCCGCTTCGTTTCCGATGAGCGTCAAAGGCCTTGTCTTTCATTGTTCTTCTGTGGGAGGTAGGGTTAAAACTTCATTGCGTGAGAGTGCTTTCCACTTTTTCATGACCCGCTTCACTTTTTCCGCTGTGCATCCGCAAACGATGGCCGTTTCGTATATGGATTTGTTCTCCACATAGACAAGCCGAATCACTTTCTGACGGAAACGCCCCATTTTTTCATATGCTTGTTGATTCATTTGCTTGTCCACTACCCCTTATTAAACGATTGGAAGAAATTTCTATACAATCAGAATAGTCAACCGCGAGAAATGACACAAGACAAGATATTCGCGATCTTTCGACAATCATGATCAGCAAACGGCACCATCTGCTTTCACAAATCTTCTTT
>JARDZO010000073.1 GCA_029240815.1 Brevibacillus sp. | reverse complement strand
ATTGATGGTGGCATCTGTCTGGAAAATTTCTTCATACAGTCGTTTCGCTACCTGTAATCTGCGGTTTTTTGCGCTGATAATCCCTGCAGTGACGGAATTTTCCAAACCAAGTGGGGAGCCACATGTACTCGTAGAGACAAAAATCTCAGCATTACCGAAAGATCCAACGAGCAACATGCACGGTGCGTTTACCCTTTGTATGCGGGCTGGAGCACGCTTCAGCCTCTACACGTTCGAGCAGCCCCGACGTAAGCTGTCTCTTTTCCTTACGTGTGGCATGAGACCAGATGACTACCCAGTCTCCTAGCAAGCTCAACCCGTCCGGATGGTGCGAAATAGTGGGGGGAAGGTTAAACGGCTCTGCGATTGTTTCGAGATCTGTTAGTTTGGCTTTGAATGAATCTAATGAAATCAAGCCCTCCGCATAGGCATCTTCCCAGCGCTTTCGCTTGTGTGAAAGCGCGGTTTCTTTTTGGAGCTCCAATTCCTGCTTTCTCCCCGCTTGTGTGTCCCACACGGAGGCAGCTACCTCAAACGATTGCTGTGAGTACTCCATCAGCTGCTTCAGCATGGCTCGCTCTAGTCGATCTTCACGGATCGTTGGTGCGTCACAGGTTCCGGACCGCTTTCCCGGGCATGAATAATAAGTGTGCATGTACGGGGAGCCGCTCGCGCTCTGCGTATGCGTGGTTTTGCCCCGCATCAGAGATCCGCATCGAGAGCAATACAGCATGCCGGAAAAAAGCAGGGCAGAGGAGAGGACACGCGGATGCCGCGAGCTGCGCTGTTCAATCATGTCTTGCACCATAAGAAAGGTATCCTCGTCGATAATTGCTGGATGTGTCGATTCCTCCAGTAACCATTCTTCAGGTGGATTTTGCCGTTGTCCGGAGTCAGCAAAATTCCAACGAAGCGTCCCGCAATATACGGGGTTTTTCAGCAGTCGCAGGATGGCGCTGGCACTCCACGGGGCACCGTTTTTTCCTCTGGCTCCCTGGCGATTGGCATAGTCTGCGATATTTCGCGGGGAATCTCCACGTGCGTACTGTACAAACATGGCCTGAACCGTTCTCGCTTCCGTAGGATGCACGGTGAGATTTCCATCGATGAGTTCATATCCGTAGGGAGGAGGTCCACCCGGCCGTTTGCGTTCCTTGACCATCTGTTCCATTCCGAGCTTGACGCGTTCCGCCAGATTTTCTCGCTCCCATTGGGCCAGTGCTGCTACCAACGTGATAAAGAGGCGGCCCATTGCCGTCGTAGTATCGTATACTTCTGTGCAGCTTTTAAAGCGCACACCGTAGCGTTCAAACCTCTGGAGCAACTGATACAGGTCAAGGACAGACCGTGTGAGGCGATCCAGACGATATACGAGCACGACATCGATGTCGCCGCTCTGTATGTCTGTTAAAAGTCGGGCCAGTTCCGGACGGTTGGTATCTTTGGCACTGGCTCCTTCATCCACGTATAGACTTGTTAGTGTCCAATCCTGCGAATGAACATAAGACAGCAGCTTTTCTCGCTGTGCTGCAATAGAGAATCCCTCGCGTGCCTGCTCCTCTGTACTGACCCGAATGTAGACAGCTGTTCGCATGAGAATCACCCTCCTGTCGCATCAGGTTGCTAGAGTCTACAGCAAGAGAGGAGGGCTTATGCCTGGCCAAAACAAAAAAAGCCCCGCAACTCATCCTTTTTTGGACGAGGCGGGGGGAACTACATCCACTTCTGACCCCATTCGTGAATGGAATCGATGACGGGACGAAGGTCCTTTCCTTTTTCTGTCAGATCGTATTCGATGCGAACGGGGATCTCCGGGTACACTTTCCGCTCCAAGATTTCCAATTCCTCAAGTTCTTTTAACCGTTCTGACAACATTTTATCGCTCATATGAGGAACCATTTCCCGAATGTCTTTGAAGCGCACAGGACCACGCAAGAGCACGTGGATGATCAAGCCAGTCCATCGTTTTCCTAGGACATTGATCGCCCCTTCGTATTTCGGACACATGTGTTCGCCAGCAAATTCTTGACTCATGACGGCGTCACCTCTACCCTACATGTTTGAATTACCCAATATTGTAACACACGAACTTGAAAAAAGTAAGTAACAGAAGTGTATCTATTCATCCCTTCTAGTTGTCGCCCAAACTAGGAACGCCTATGCAGCCAATAAGCGGCAGGGAACGAGCCTGATTCCTGTGTCGCCGTTTCCAAACGAAGGCACGAGCACATATGTATAGATAGGAAAAATGAGAGGGGAAGAGGTGCGGGCATGTCTCCCAAAAAAGTCATTGGCATTTTGACTTGGAGAGCGGGAAAACGTTTTGCGGAACCAGATTACTTGAGTCGATTGGTCAAGGCTGGTCGTGAGTTAGGGGCCGTGGTCTATTTGTTTTCATATCAGGACGTGTTTGCAAAAGAGCGGAAAATCAAAGGATTTGTCCCAAGGGAAGGCGGCGGCTGGGAGAGCAGATGGTTTCCTTGGCCACAGATCGTGATTGATCGCTTTCGCAGGAGAGTTCCTGAATATATGAAGCTGCGTCACAGTAATCTGTTTGAATTTGCCAACAGCCCATTCAGCAAAAAATGGAGGGTGACTCAACTGCTCGCCAATGACGCGAGGATCAAAAGGTGGATTCCGGAGACCTACGTATTTTCGCCAGAGAAGCTCAAGCTCATGCTGAAGCAATATCCCATACTGTATGTGAAGCCGGGAAATGGCACGGGGGGAAAAAGCATTCTGAAGGTTTCGGCACGTGGGAAACGGTATGAGCTGCAAGGACGAGACAAGCGCTATGCCCGAAAAAAAGCCAGCCTGCAGCATGTTGAAGACGTTGGCAAATGGGTACGCCGGTGGGTCACAGAACAGCGAATCAGCAATGGCAATTTCCTGGTACAGCAAGGTCTGGATCTGGGGCTGCTCCCCAATCGGGTATCGGATGTGCGTTTGTTGATCCAAAAGGACGGAAAAGGCCAGTGGGGTGTGACGGGATGCGGTGTGAGGGTAGGGGAGAGCGGCAGCTCCACCTCCAATCTTCACGGGGGAGGCAGGGCGATTCCGTTTCATACGCTCGTGGCGAAACGATTTGGTGAGGAGCAGGCACAGCAGATTCTACAGGAATGTCACTTCATGGCCCATCAGATCGCGTTTGTGTTAGAGGAGAAGTTTGGCCGCATGATGGAATTTGGATTGGATATTGGCGTGGACGTGTATGGCAAGTCGTGGCTCATTGAGGTCAATCCGAAGCCAGGTCGAGAAATATTTCGGCAAATGAAAGCGATGGATCTGTACGCGGAATCAATCAGCAGGCCAGTTCAGTTTGCTGTGCACCTCATTGAAGAAAAAGAGGAAGAGCGAGCGAATCCAGTTAAATATCAAATCCACTCCAATCGCAAATGACGAATCGATTAGATGGTTCTTGATTTTGCCTCTATGGCGACAGGTGGGGAACCGACACTGATGACCCATTCGCCAACTTTGGGTGGGGAACCGACACTGATGACCCATTCGCCAACTTTGGTGTGGGCGGAGTTTCCGAGGGGCAGCGGAAACAGTTTGCAATCGGCATCAATCTTGATGACAGCATAGTCGCGCACACGATCGGACAGGATGCGTTGTGCTTCAAATACACGGCCATTAAACAGCTTGACGTAAATGTTTTTGGATTTGCCGATCACATGTTCACTGGTCAGGATGTACCCTTTGGGATGAAAGAGGAATCCTGAACCAAAGCTGCGCTCCGTGGTGGACGGGGTTTCTTCTTCGTTCATCAGGCTGCGAATCAAGGAATCCATGTTTTTTGAATGGGGAGCATCCTCGGTGACGATGGAGACCACTCCCTCTTGGACTCGTTCCACGATTGGCACAAAAAAATTGAAGGGATGCAAACTGCTGCTGCTCACGGGGTACTTTACCCGCGTATATTGGGACCATTTTTTACTTTTCACCGAATTCTCCCCCTACAGCAGATAGGTATGTATCATCTTATGGGGAGGGGATAGCGAAGGGAAGCCCAATTTTCCTAAGCGTCAAGCATATATCAGTATTTATATATCATTATTTTTGATTGATATAATAAAGAAATAGCATTGGTATAATTATTAGAATCGAATTATAATACATTTAGTTAAAGAATATTTTGAACATAAAGGCTATGCAGGTTCTTGCAATGGGAAGCTCGGAACTATCTGACATAGCCGCCACAGAGAGAAAAGAAACGAACGGTAATGGAGGATGCGAAGAGATGGACGTAAAAACAATCATACTTGGCTTTTTAAGTTACGGTGAGATGAGTGGGTACGATATAAAGCAGGCGTTTACCAACAGCATTGGTTTCTTCTATGACGCCAGCTTTGGTGCGATTTATCCAGCGCTGCGAAAGCTGGAGGAAGAAGGATACGTAACCAAGCAGGAAATCATTCAGTCTGGCAAGCCAAACAAAATCCTGTATCGAATTACGGAAACAGGCAAAGGTACCTTCTTGCAAGAGATTCAAACGCCAATCGTACCGGCTGTTCTACGGTCTGACATGCTGGTAAAAATCTTCTTCGGAAAGAGCCGGAGCCAGGAAGAACAGCGGGATTTGATCGAGAGCTGTATCGAAGTTCAACGCCAGGTATTGAAGCAAAGTAAAACAACCTTTAAGAAGCTGGAAGCCAATTTTGACGAGTATCAGCGCTTTTGCTGGGAATATACGATACACCATCTGGAGACGACCATTTCGTTCCTGGAACAAAAATCGTCGACACTGTTGAAACAACCAGCCTATTCCGTGACCGTGTGAACGACGGAAAGGTCAAATAGAAAAGCGAAGGACCCGTGGTGGGTGCCTTCGCTTTTTGTTTTGGACAGTGATGTTATTTGAGGTTTTCTGGATTGAGGCATTCTAGCTCAGGAACGACAAATCGACCATCTTTTCGAATCAGACGATCATCAAACCAGATTTCTCCGCCGCCCCATTCAGGACGCTGGATCATCACCAAATCCCAGTGAACGGACGACTTGTTGCCGTTAAAAGCTTCGTCGTAGGCTTGACCTGGCGTGAAATGGAAGCTACCGTCGATTTTTTCATCGAACAAAATGTCTTTCATTGGATTTTGGATGAACGGATTGACCCCGATTGCAAACTCACCCACGTAGCGAGCTCCTTCATCGGTATCAAACACTTCATTAATTTTATCTGTGTCGTTTGCAGTTGCTTCGATGATTTTGCCGTCTTTAAACGTCAGCTTGATATTGTCGTACGTGAATCCTTGGTACGGAGATGGTGTGTTGTAAGAAATGGTTCCGTTGACGGAGTCACGCACAGGGGCTGTAAATACTTCACCGTCTGGAATATTCGCATTTCCCGCACATTTGATTGCCGGAATACCCTTGATCGAGAAAGTCAGATCGGTACCAGGACCGGTAAGGCGTACTTTGTCTGTCTTCTCCATCAGTTCCACCAGGCTGTCCATTGCGCTGTCCATTTTGCCGTAGTCGAGGGTGCAGACCTTGAAATAAAAATCTTCAAAGGCATCCGTGCTCATGTTAGCCAGCTGTGCCATGGACGAATTTGGATAGCGAAGAACGACCCATTTCGTCTCAGGTACGCGCACGTCCAGTACCGGACGCATCAAAAGCTTGGAGTAGAGCTGCATCTTGTCGCCTGGGACGTCAGCCAGTTCACTGATGTTATCGCCGCCGCGAATGCCGATGTAGCAATCCATTTTTTTCATGAAGCTCACGTCTGCATCACGCATGACACCCAGCTGTGTTTCGTTCGCATGCAGGAGAAGCTCACGTTGAATAGTTTGATCAATCAGTTGAACGTAAGGGTGACCCCCTGCTTCATATACTTTGGCGATGACGGCTTTCACCAGATCGTGGACTTGTCCGATGGCGTAGATCAATACGTTTTCACCAGGCTGTACGGTTGTGGAGTAGTTGACCAGAACGTCTGCCAGTTGTTCGATACGTGGATCTTTCATAGGAAGAGTATCCCTCGCTTTCCATATCATTCAGTATGTATTGTACACAACCTACATACAAAAAAGCTACCCAAGAACAACGGGTAGCGTGCGTACAAACGCGCTTAACAGGATTCGGTTTTAATGTATATGCAGCTCCCTGCCTAATTGTTCCACATCTTAATGAAGCAATTTAATCGCAGCTGCAAGCAATAATTACCAGCAGGATGAACAGAATCAATACTAAAGTGAATCCTTCGAATTCGCCATTAAAGATGCTACTCATATGATAAACATCCTCCTCTGTGTGTTAAGCCTCTCGTGCTTACATCCATAAGATATGGGTTTGCGCACAGGACCGATACGGGCATATGCCTATTTTTGGGAAGATTCTTTCGTATCCTTAATATTCCTTTCGGTTTCAATGTTTATTATTCTGAAAAGCAGGAAAAGCTAGAGGATACGAAAAGACTTTGCAATAGCGAAAGGATGTTATTTAGATGCAAAGATCATTGTCTAGTCTCCAACACGACCTCGTTCCCATTACCATTAATGTAGGGGAAGATTTTAAATCGATCGTCTGGAAAGCTCAGTACGATATGGACTTCAATACGGAATGTCTCTTTTGCTTCTCTGAGCAGATTACCGGTTATCGGGTAGAGGATGAAGAAGGTCATTCCGGCAAGGTAGCAGTATGTCCTCATTGTGAAAAAGTGAACGCCATTTACGCCTGATCTGCCAACGTTTATACGAATGGGTCCAGCAAAAAGCGATGCCTCAAAAGGGCATCGTTTTTGTTTGCATTTCGCTTTCTTTATCTGCCACTGTATCCACCATGTACCACCAAAGGTTTAGCAGGATTGAAGAGAGGTTTCTCGAATAGTACAGAGGTATACATATGTGGAATAGAGGTGAAATGATGCAGAAGAAATGTAGCCGCTGCGGAAACGACATGGAAATCGTGCTACGCAACGTCGTGTACCGCAACCGGGTCAAAATCCTGAATGTACCGGTGCACGTCTGCGTGGACGACTGCTGTGCCCATTCCCAGGTAGTGGATGTCATTAAAGACGATCTAAAAGCACTCATGGAGGAATTGGGGCAACATCCAGAGCGAAAGGCGATCGAATTCGAAGAAATGTCAGAGTTATCCAACTTATTGGTTTTGATTGCCAATGAGGGAATGGACTCATCTGTACGCGAAGTGCTGGGTGAGCGTGTAAACGAACTCTTGGACTTATTTTTACTGGCGCAATCATTGGGCGACGAGAGATGGATGCTGGAGCTTCGAGAACGATTGACAAAGATAATGGTGTAATAGAAGGGGGAGGGGCGCCTGGCAGTAGGCGTCTTTTCTTTTGACTGCACCGGTAACATAGACTTCTCGTCGTCTGTTTATGTATACTGAGAACCACATAGTAATGAACTTAAAGGAGAGATGCGAAAATGGCACAAAAGCAATTGCACTCTACAGAGGAATTGGATCAGTTTGTTGCAGATAGCGGTAAAAGACTCTTGTTCAAGCATAGTACGACTTGCCCGATTAGTGCTACAGCCTATTCGGAATTTCAAACTTTTTTACAGGATCAATCCGTTCCTGCGGCTGTTATTCACGTGATTGAAGACCGCCCCGTTTCCAACGCAGTAGCCGAGCGTTTTGAGATCAAGCATGAGTCCCCGCAACTCTTTTTGCTGGAGGACGGACAAGTAAAATGGCACACCTCTCATTGGAAAATCACTAAGGATGCCATTGCTCAAGCATTGAAGGCCTAACCAAACAAATCAAAAGAGCTGTTGACTCCCTCGAGTCAGCAGCTCTTTTTACATCAATCCCAATATAATTCGAGCTTGTCGCCACTCTTAAGCTCTGTCTGGAAAGATGAGAGCTCACCGTTTACTAGCATGACAAATCCGGTAATGCTTTCACGATCCGGCTTTTCGAGCGATACATCGACGAAGCGGAATACATCGCTAAAGACGGGAGTGGAGGCCGGAGAAGACTTGACAGTGATGACTGCACCATCACTGATCACATCCTCCGCCTGCGCTGTTCGCCCATCCATCGTGATGGTGACCTGTGCTACTGGCAGTACCACGCGTTCTCCGTTGAAGTGTACGGTGATCGTTTCCTGCACCCACTCCTCGAGAGGGATCACATCGCGAATGGCGGGCAGTGCGACGTTTTCTACCCGATAAATCAGCTCATCGCCCTGGCGGATGTAATCGGTAGACGTGACAGGTTTACCATTTACCTCCATCGTGACGGTCTGTGCCGGAATCGAGTAGGAATGACCGTTTACACTGAAATGATACAGATTCTTTTCCTGTGCTGGCTCAGCTAGAAGTCCTGAGATCTGCAAGGCTTCGCCAACAGTGCGTGGAAGACGAATCTCCACCTCGCTTCGATCCGGGACCTCAGTGTCGAGTGTTTGAGGCTCACCGTTGATGAAAATGACAGGGCCCAGTGACAGGGGAAGATCGTTGCAGTGGATTTCCAGGGTGTCCAACTGATCGAGCAAGTCCTTTGCTCGTATGTGGGCATCTTCACCGTTTTTGCCCGCTATGATCAAGATATCATCGCCGTCCTCGACTGGGGCATCCAGTCCGGCCGATTCTCCATTTCTTTCGATAACGGGCGGGGTGCCATGCTTGCCCGGGATCATTTTCATTCTGCCGTTGATCGTCACCGTCATGGCCAGCCCCGGACGGCCATATAGGCGTCGGATGTCCAGTCCAGCTCCGATCAACGCATCACCCAGCGTCATTTTGCGCAGGTCGAAGATGCGTACAGGAACATCGTTGACCGTGACCGTCACATAGCGTAAAGGGTGACGACGAGCAGCCACTGCGATACCGACAGGAGTGACGAACTCGGGTCCTCCCAGCAACGGATGGTCACCGACGTATTGCTTGATCGCATCGCCACCCCGGACGGCTACACGAGCAGCAGGGATGCCCAGCACCTGGGCCACTTTTGTCGTCAATCCAGGGGTGAGGCTGCCACCTCCGATCAGCATGACGGCTTGCGGTGCCTTTCCATTTAACTCGAGAATTTTAAAGGCAATTTTCTCTGCCAGCAGATGGATATCGGTATCGATCGCGGCTGTGACCTCAGCAGATGACAGCGTGTGCTCGAGTCCCAGAATGTCAGTAAACGATACGGTGTCATGTGTGGAGAGGACACGCTTTGCTTCCTCCGCCATCGGAAAATCGAGCAGATACGCATTCATGAGCGCATCGGTGATCTCATCGCCAGCGACAGGGACCATACCGTAGGCAGTGATGGCGCCATCCTCGGTCAATGCAACGTCTGACGTACCCGCACCAATATCCACGAGCGCAATGTTTAGACGGCGCATCGTAACCGGGATCAAAACGTTGATTGCAGCGATGGGCTCCAGTGTCAGTGCCTGCATGTCCAGACCGCATCTTTTTAGGGCAGCGATCAAGGAATCCACAACCACACGTGGCAAAAAGGTTGCGATGACATCCGCGCTCGCTGTGTCTCCTCGCTGGTCAATCAGGCTGCCGATCAACTCGCCGTCCAGATGGTAGTTCACGACGCTGTAGCCGACGCAGTAATAGCGGGTCACATCCTGATCTTTCAGCTCCTGGGCGAGTTCAGCCTGGGCTTCCTGTACCGCGGCAAACTCCAGCGTCAATACGTCCTCGCGTGTAATGAAGGCGTGGCGTGCAAGAGGCATGTCCAGTTTGACGCGTCGTGTGCGCAGCGAACGTCCTGCTGCGGCGACAGCCACTTGGTGGAGCGTTCCGTATTTTTGTTCCAGTTCATCTTTTATTTGTTGAATCACCTTGGCGACAGCAACAATATCATGGATTTGTCCGTCTAGCATCGAGCGCTCGTCATGCTCGCGGATAGCGCAGTCCAGGACGCGGTACTGTTCTCCAGTCGCTTCCACGATCAGGCCAACCACGCTGCGAGTTCCGATATCTAAAGAAAAAATCAGCTCTTGTTTGGCTGTTTCTGTATGCTCAGACAAAGGTTAGGTCACTCCTCGTTCTGGATGAATAAAGTGCAAGTATATGTACTTATATCCAATTATTCGACTCGTTTGAAGGAGAATCCTGTCGAATCAAGGAATCTTCTGTACTTGTGGCGAAGATTTGAAAAACATTTGCAATTTACTTTCGCGCTTTTTGGCGCTAAACTGCTGACAAGGGAGAATGAATCGATTATAATTACCCTAATTTATCGATAAGTACCTGTAATCAGCACATAAAGAAAGAGGAGAGTGGAGAGACATGGCACACGATTTGATCGACACCATGCGCAAACAGATCGATGAGATCAACCTGCAAATTCTTGATCTGATCAACAAGCGCGCGACATTGGTACAAGAGCTGGGCAAAGAAAAAGAAAAACAGGGCAGCAATCGTTTTGACCCAGAGCGCGAGCGCCAAATGCTCAACCTGCTGGTAGAAAACAACAAAGGTCCTTTCAATGACAGCACCGTTCGTCATTTGTTCAAACAAATCTTCCAAGTTTCTCTCGACCTGCAAAACGATGATAAGAAGAAAGTACTGCTTGTCAGCCGTAAAAAACAGGCAGAAGATACAGTGATCACGGTAAAAGGCGTGGAATTCGGCGCTGGCAATCCGATCTTGATCGCAGGTCCTTGCTCTGTAGAGAGCTACGAGCAAGTAAAGGCTGTAGCAGAAAACCACATCAAGCGTGGTCTGCGCACGCTGCGTGGCGGTGCATACAAGCCTCGTACTTCTCCATACGACTTCCAAGGTCTGGGTGAAGAAGGCTTGCAAATTCTCAAGCGTATCGGTGATGAGTACAACCTCGTTACGATCAGTGAGATTGTAACACCGGGCGACCTGGAAATGGCGAGCAATTACATCGACGTCATCCAAATCGGTGCGCGCAACATGCAAAACTTCGAACTGCTCAAAGCAGCAGGTCGCCTCAACAAGCCCATTCTCCTCAAGCGTGGCCTGTCCGCAACGATTGAAGAATTCATTTACGCGGCAGAGTACATTTTGTCTGAAGGTAATTCGCAAGTCATGCTGTGTGAGCGCGGTATCCGCACGTACGAAAAAGCTACCCGCAACACGCTCGACATTTCTGCAGTACCACTACTGAAGCAAGAGACTCACTTGCCTGTATTCGTGGACGTGACTCACTCCACGGGTCGTCGTGATTTGTTGCTGCCTACAGCAAAAGCGGGTATCGCTGTCGGATCTGATGGAATCATGGTCGAAGTTCACCCTGATCCAGACGTAGCGTTGTCCGATGCGAAGCAACAGCTGAACATCCCGGACTTCAACGAGTTTGTTGACTCTCTGCTGGCTTCTGGTCTGTACAAAGGCGAAGTAGTCGCCGCAAGAGGTTAATCCGATACGTGTGATGTGGATAGAGGTCTTTCCTGCTTGCGGGAGAGACCTCTTCTTATTTGACGAACAAGTGGCGACCAAGTAAGCTAGGATTACGTACTGGTATCGCTAGAAGGGGGATAGTGCCAGATGAATGAACATGACCAATGCTGCTCGTCAGATCGAGCCACTGTGCGTACGGACAAAATCAAGTCGAATCTCGTGTCCCGCCTCAATCGGGTGGAAGGTCAAATTCGCGGGATTCGCGGCATGGTAGAAAAAGATGTGTACTGCGATGACATTTTGAACCAGATTGCTGCCGTACAGTCCGCACTGAATGGAGTAGGTAAAATTCTCCTCGAAGGACATATGCGAAGCTGTGTCATGGAACGCATTCAGCAAGGGGACAATGAAGTTATCGACGAGCTGCTGAAAACGATGAATAAATTAATGAAGTAACACGGTATAGACAAGCTAAAAACGATTGCAACCATGTACGGCTTGTCGTATCATAGGTGCATATATTTATGAAAATGATTATGAAAACCATTTAATGGGGAAAGTGAGGGTGTGTGATGCCGGTTACGATCTACGACGTGGCAAGAGAAGCGGGGGTTTCGATGGCGACGGTCTCACGGGTTGTTAACGGAAATCCCAACGTGAAACCGTTGACCCGGAAAAAGGTGCTGGCTGCAATTGAACGATTGGGATATCGTCCTAATGCAGTCGCGCGCGGACTCGCCAGCAAGAAAACAACAACTGTCGGTGTCATTATCCCGGATATCTCCAGTCTGTTCTTTTCAGAGTTGGCTCGCGGTATTGAAGATATCGCGACCATGTACAAGTACAATATCATTCTCTGCAACTCCGACCAACGGATGGAAAAGGAATTGCAATTGATTAATACCTTGCTTGAGAAACAGGTGGACGGGCTGTTGTTCATGGGTGCAGAAATCAAGGAAGACCACTTGCAGGCGCTCACGAGCACTACCGTGCCCACTGTACTGGCCGCGACACGCGATGCAGACAATGCGCTGCCATCCGTGAGTATTGATCACTTCCAGGCTGGATACGATGCGACACAGGCTTTGATCGATCGTGGTCACAAGCGGATTGCTATGATTACTGGACCTCTGAACGATCCGCTAAGCGGTCTGATGCGCTTTGAAGGATATAAAAAGGCGCTGATCGATGCAGGAATCGGCTTGCAGGAAGAGCTCGTAGCAAATGGCAATTTCTTCTACGAGTCAGGACTTACGAAAACCAAAGAGTTTTTGAAGCTGGCTGATCCGCCAACTGCTGTTTTTGCCGCAAACGATGAGATGGCGATTGGGGCGATCCATGCCATTCAAGATTCAGGACAGAATGTACCTGGTGATATCGAAGTGATCGGACATGACAACATCCGTCTGGTTGAAATGGTGCGCCCGCGTCTGACTTCCGTGGTGCAGCCGATGTATGATATCGGTGCTGTAGCGATGCGCTTGTTGACGAAGTACATGAACAATGAGAATGTGGAGGAGCATGTCGTGCTGCTGCCACATCGAATCGAATACAGAGAGAGTACCAGACCCGAGCAAGCATAATGATGGTACCGACGGATTGACCAGCAAGAGGAGGTTATAGTTATGCGGATCGGCATCATCGGCGCGATGGATGAAGAAATCGCGCTGTATTTAGAAGCAATGGGACAGACACAACAGACTGCCAAGGCAGGGATCACCTATTATGAAGGGGAGATGGAAGGTAAATCCGTCGTTCTCTGCAAATCAGGTGTAGGCAAGGTAAATGCGGCTGTCACCACACAAATTTTGATTGACCAGTTCCAGGTGGATCGCATCATTTTTACCGGCGTTGCAGGTGCGGTTCATCCGGATTTGAATATCGGGGATATCGTTGTATCGACAGATTGCATCCAGCATGACATTGATGTGTCCGCGCTGGGGTTTGCGCCTGGCCAAATTCCGTTCACCGAGCAATGGGTATGGAAAGCGGATGAGGAGCTAATGCAACAGGCGATCGAAGCAGGCAAAGATTTAGAAGCAGGCATTCGAGTCGTAAGCGGACGCATTTTGTCCGGTGACCAGTTCGTGGCTAGCCGTGAAAAAGTGCAGTGGCTGCACGAGCAGTTCGGAGCTCATTGCACAGAGATGGAGGGAGCTTCCGTCGGCCAGGTTTGCGCTATGAACAACGTGCCGTTTGTTGTCGTTCGTTCCATGTCGGACAAGGCTGACGGTTCAGCCCATGTCAACTTCGTGGAATTCACCAAGCTCGCATCGCAACGTTCCTACGTGATCGTTCGCAATATGCTTACGGCCGGCAGTGAAAGGGAAGCCGCAAAGGTCATTGTCTACTCCACGCAAAATTGCATTGACTGCAATCTGGTCAAGCAGTGGCTGACAGCCAAAGGGATTTCCTTTGAAGTGCGTGATGTCATGACCAGCCGTGACTACCAAGAGGAAGTAGAGCGCTTTGGCTTCATGGGTGTACCTGTGACGGTCATCGGCGACAAAGCAGTAAAAGGTTACCAGCCAGCTGAGCTCGAACAGCTGGTAGGCAGCCAATCATAACGCAAGGAAAAAAGCGTGAAGGCAACGTATCGGTATGGATACGAGGTCTTCACGCTTTTTGGTTGCTCCCTCTGACAATTCTCATTCAACAGGGGCATACATCATAGCACGTTCTAACGTCACCTTGTTCTTTTGCGTAATTTCATCCCGGCGAGGAATGGCTGGGAATGGTTCATCAAACAAGCGCTTGGGTAGAACAAGCTCAGAATGGGGTTGCCACCGTTCGCCCCATGCTTCTGGGAGTGGCCCGTCCGTCAGGGGTTGATCCGTCATTTCGCTCCACAATAAGGTCCAGGCACGCGGAACGACCCGCCAAATATCGTAGCCACCGCCACCCACAGCGATCCAGCGTCCGTCACACAGCTCATGTGCCAGCTGATGAGCGAGACGGGGAATAGCCTGATAGATTTTCATCGAACAGGACAGGTGGGTGAGCGGATCGTACGCATGGGCATCACAGCCGTTTTGCGTCAAAATGACATCTGGCTTGAATCCTCGAGCGAGCTTGGTGACTAGCTCCTGATAAATATCGAGGAACGATTCGTCTTCCGTGAAGGCATCGAGAGGGACATTCACGGAATAACCGTAACCGCTTCCATCGCCGCGTTCGGTCAGATTTCCGGTGCCGGGAAACAAGTACTTTCCCGTTTCGTGAATGGAGACGGTCAAAACATGGGGATCATCGTAAAAAGCCCATTGAACACCATCCCCGTGATGGGCATCGGTATCGATGTACAGGACCCGTGCATTCCACTTTTTGCGCAGATAGGCAATCGCGACGGAGCAATCATTGTAAATGCAAAATCCGGAAGCACGTCCGCGAAAGGCGTGATGTAAGCCACCAGCAGGGTTGAATGCATGCTCGGCTTGACCGCTCATCACGGCTTCCACGGCATTCAGTGTTCCTCCAGCAATGAGGGAGGCTGACTCGTGCATGTTGGCAAAGCAGGGAACGTCTTCTGTACCTACACCATAGCTGGCGGCGAGAGGAAGCTCTGTGTCGCTATGCCCCTGATCGCGTATGAACTGTATGTAACGTGCGTCGTGAACCATCGCCAACTCGTCATCGGTCGCGTAGCGCGGTGGCAGAATATCAGATTCAGAAAGGATTCCGTACATGCGCATCAGATCATGCATGAGGAGCAGACGCCGCTGATTAAATGGATGTTCGTCATGAAAGTAGTAGTTTGTGTAGTCCGAAGAATAGATGAGAAGGGCGTTGCGGCTCACTGAGGAATCCCTCCCTCTGTTGGCCAGACGACGGTAAATCCTTTTTTGGAAAGCTTCTGGATGACGATGCGAGGATCGATCGTCTGTACGCGGAAGACCAGATTTTTCTTAGGAGGTCTTTTTCCGGGGTAAACCACGACGCTACAAACGTTCACCTGTGCTTCCCGAAAAACCTGGCTGACCTCTGCTAGCATGCCGACTCGATCGTCTACTTCCACTTCAATGTGAGAGCTGGGTTTGTTGACGCCAAATAGCTCGATCAGACTGGAGAACAAGTCGGATTCTGTGATCATGCCCACGAGTCGCGTTCCTTCGACGATTGGCAGCGAGCCGATCTTATGCTCATAGAGTTGTGCAGATGCATCCTCGATGAAGTCTAGCGGATGAGCGGTAATGACCTCTTTGTGCATGATGGCAGCGATTGGCTTTTGCGAGATGGTGTCATCATCCTCGTGTGTCAGCAGGCGGGAGGGAAGGGCATCTCGCAGGTCGCGGTCAGAGACGATGCCCACCAAACGATCATGTTCCACGACGGGTAGATGCCTGATTCGATTGGTGCGGAGTAACAGGAGAGCTTCCCCGATAGAGGTGGAAGGACTTACCGTGACGACGTTTTTCCGCATGATATCCTCAATACGCATGAGAGAGGCCTCCTTTTTCGCATCCGAGAGGGTATTGAACTAGCTAATAGAGAAAACGATTTTGAAATCGCATGGCGTCAAAAGCTTCGACTGATTCTGGAGGGACACGCTTGCCGATTTTCGCCATCAAGCAATTGGCGGGGTGGGAGCAGATTTCCGGATCATCCGTCGCCATCCAGGTCATCCCAACGCTTCCCATGACTTTTTCCATGACTTTGCGGTATTGCCAGACGTCCAGTCCGGTTCCTTTCAGATCCCAATGCCAGTAATATTCAGTCGTGATGATGACGTAGTCTTCCATGGCATCGTCCATAAAAGATACTTCCAGCAGTGTTTTGGCAACACCGCCTGCTCTGACTAGGTGGCTGATTTCAATGGCACCCAGCTCCAGAAGATCGGGCAGCTTGGCTTGCGACCACCGCTCTAGCGGGTCTGGATGGAGAAAGGTTACGTATCCGAGTACAAGATCGTCCGCGCGAGCTACTATGATGCGTCCTTCAGGGAGATCAGCAATTTCGATAAGGGCTTTGTGCTGCTGCTCGGGAATGCGGAAGGCCTTTAGTCCTTCATCAAAGCGGAAGGAGGCGAGCTCGCTTCCAGAAATGGGTCCCTCAATCAACAGTTCTCTTCCGTTCACAGTCATTTTCAGCGAATGGTAACGCTTGACGTGATCCATCAGGTCCCTCCCTGTGTTTGTAGAAAAAGAGAGATGGCTATAACGACCATCTCTGCTTCTTCTTTCAGTGTATTCTTAGTTGTTGGCCGTGACGTTGTTCGAATGTGACGATTCTCCGTAACTATTCACAGCAGTAATGTAGTAGTTTCCATTTGCTACATCTGTAACATGCGTGTAGCTCGTGGCAGATACCGTGTCAATGAGCAGGAACCCGCTCGACGCATCTGGTTTGAAGTAAATATTATAGGCAATGACTTGCTCAGATGTAGCATTTGCTTTCCACTGTAGCTTCCATCCGCCACCTGTTGATTTGATCGTCAACGATTTCGGGGTAGATGGAGGAGATGTCGTGGCCGTACCAGGGTCTGTCTGATTGCCGTTTTCTTCTTCGACTGGTCCAGCTTCGGTAGGATCGGTTGTCTCACCTGGAACAACAGGAATCTCGGGAATCCCTGTGCCTGTGTCCGTATTCGGATCAGGCAACTGCCATGTATGCGAACCGGCTCCGCTGGCTACGATGGCAGAAGGCTGTGATTCTTGACCGGTAATATCGACGGCGGTCACGTAATACCCTGCTTCTCCAATGACTGCTCCCGAATCGGTAAAGGTCAGTACAGATGGATCCTTGACGGTGGCGATGCGGATGAACCCATTTTGGCTGTCTGCGCGATAGATCCGATAACCTAACAGATCGGCTTCTTTGGCAGATTGCCAGGTGAGTACACTCTGCTTACCTGTCGTGTTTGCTGCTAAACCGCTAGGCGATGCAGGAGCTCCAGCGACTTCCGTCCGCGGATCTTCTTTGTCTGGGAGTCGTTGTTCCCAGTCAGGAGGATGGAGTGCGACTTTTTTGTTTTTCTCCTGGATTTGCTGCTTGGTCGGGAGCGGATCAGGTGAGCGGTAGAAGACGCCTTCGGTGACAAAGTCATCTGGTGTGCCTTCTTTTGCCAAATATCGTTCATCGTCATAGGTGACAATACGCGCCTTTTGATGCGTATCATCTACTTTCGTAGGTACGAAGCGACGGTTGAACAAGTCTGTGATCACGTGACCTGCCTCCTTGGAAAGCTCACTCGGCAAGAGGCCCGATTTGGAGTCCACAGTCGCGCTGACGATTCCGTCCGGTTTCTGGAACTTGTCATCCGGTGGAGACAAATTCGGTTGGTTCGCGATGATGTCTTTCATGATCTTGCCCCATACGACCATCGGTACGTATTTATCGGCATCTGGCATGGGATAAGGCTCGTCAAAGCCGACCCAGACGCCCATGGACAGTTCCGGCGTATATCCGACAAACCACAGGTCATTACTGCTGTTGGTAGTACCGGTTTTGCCTGCTACGTCCACTTTTCTCGGAACGTATTTTCGAATGTGAGTCCCTGTACCTGCGTTGACAACAGAGCGCATCATGTCGGTGATCAAGTACGCAGTCTGTTCGCTGTACACTTGTACGGGCTGTGCCTCGTGTTTATAAATGACTTTGCCCTGACTGTCCTCGATGTGATCAATGAGGTAGGCGTCCACAAAAGAGCCGTGGTTGGCAAAGGTGGCGTACGCATTGGTCATCTCTTCGACGGTAGTACCGTAAGTAAGACCGCCGATTATCCCGGTCGAAGCGTAGTTGTCTGCATCGACGAGTGTCGTGATCCCCATCTTTTTCACATACTCAAGGGCTGTCGGGATGCCAACTTTGAGATAAGTTTTGATGGCCGGAATGTTCCAAGACATCCGCAGGGCTTCACGCGCGCTCATAATACCTTGCCATTTGTTATTCCAGTTCATCGGCAGGTGAGAGCCGTTTTGGCCGTCTGCGAGCAAGACTGGTGAGTCATCGAGAGGAGAAGCTGGTTGCAAAATCCCTAATTCAAAGGCAGGTGCATAGGCAGCAAGTGGTTTCATTGCCGAACCAGGCTGTCTCGCTGCGGTGGCGTGGTTTGTCTGTTCCACTTTAAAGTCACGACCACCGATCATCCCGAGGATGGCACCGGTCTTGTTGTGGATCAGCATGGCGCCGACTTCTTCCATTGCATTTTCGATCTTCTCTGTCTTGCCGTTGGAGCGGCGAATCGTGTAAGAGCGATTTTTACCAAAGTTCTTTGGATCATTCGCGACGACTTGCATTGTGGTGTACACGTTTTTGTCGATGGTGGTATGCACCTTATAGCCGTTGCGGAGAATGTCCCGACGTTTTTCTTCTATTAACTGGCGATACTCGTTACGGCCTACTGTCTCTTTGTCTCTGCCTTTTTCTTTGAGGTCTGCATCGACCAGCTGGCGCGCAGCACGTTCTTCGATTTCCATCATCAGGAACGGCACTTCGCGATAGGCTTGTTCGGTAGGTTTTGCCAAGGACGCCTTGAGATCAGCGTTGGTGGCTCCATCGTACTGCGTCTGGGTAATGTAGCCATTTTCCACCATTCGGTCGAGAACCATTTTTTGGCGTTCTTTTCCGCGCTGGTAGCTCTCGTTTCCAAACGGAGAATAGGCGCCTGGATTCTGAATCATCCCTGCCAAATACGAGCTTTCGCTAAGGTTCAACTCCTTAACGTCTTTGCCAAAGATCCCTTTTGCGGCAGCTTGTACACCGTAGACGTTCGAGCCGTTCGCATTTTTTCCAAAATAGATCTCATTCATATAAGCTTCCAGGATCTGATCCTTGGAAAACATGCGCTCGATCCGGAGGGCGATGAAGATTTCCTTGGCTTTGCGAGAATGGCTGACTTCAGCAGAGAGAATCGTATTTTTGACGAGCTGCTGGGTAATGGTGCTTCCTCCCGTTACGACGGGCTGGTTGGTAAAATCCTGGATGGCCCCGCGCAAAGTGGACTGCACGGCGATCCCTTTGTGGTGATAAAAGCTTTTGTCCTCAGTTGCGATGATTGCGTTGATCAAATAGGGAGAAACGTCTGCTTTTTTCACCAATCGCCTGTCGCCCTCTTCTGCTCGCAATTGACCGATGAGAGAGCCATCATTGTAATAGGCGAATCCAGTCAGATAGTTCGTGAAAATCTTTTTCTCAAGTTCTTCTTTGCTGCGCACAGGCTCGTCTTTCACGAGTGCTGCAACATAACCTGTCACGATTCCTCCTGCAACGACGCCTCCCATTATACCTAGAAGAAACAGCAGCTGGACGATGATCCAGATCGTTCTGCCGCGGCTTCCCCGGCGTTTTTTCTTCGTCGGTTCAGAGGAAGAATTGTGGCTATTCGACATAGTCTATGACCCCCTAGCATACACCCTGATTATACCATACGAGGGACATGGAGGATAGAAGATGAGAAGTTGACAAGCGGGGAGGCGGTGTGTAAGATAGCGTTATATCTTTTGCAAAACTAGTAGACGTTGAACGGCGCTAGTAGCGAGTGACATACGGATCAAGACATTCAAGGCAGGGCCGATCGGTCTTCCTTTTACAGAGAGCTGGTGGTAGGTGCGAACCAGCCCGTTGCACATCGTGAATTACAAGTCGGGAGTCTTCCGGTCATACCGGACGGGGCAGGCCGTTATCCTGTATCGAGCGGGAAAGATGATTCGTCATTTTTCCAACTAGGGTGGTAACGCGGGTTAGATCTCGTCCCTTTTTTTAGGGACGGGATTTTTTTATTTTAGGAATCAAAAAGGAGCTGTCAAACATGAGTGAAGTACAAGAGAAAACAGAGAAGTTTGTGCTGACAGAAGCACAAAAACAAGAAGTGGAACGCCAGCTGGCGATTATCCGCCGCGGTGTGATGGAAATCATTCCGGAAGAGGAGCTGCGCCGCAAGCTGGAGCGCTTCGTCGCAACTGGTCAACCTCTGAAAGTAAAGCTTGGCCTGGACCCATCTGCTCCTGATATTCACGTGGGACATACAGTTGTGCTGCAGAAGATGCGTCAATTTCAAGAGCTCGGACATACCATCCAACTGCTGATCGGTGATTATACAGGACGTATTGGTGACCCGACAGGCAAATCGGAAACGCGCAAGCAACTGACTGAGGAACAAGTGAAAGTCAATGCGCAAAGCTACGTGGAGCAATTCGGTAAAGTGCTGGATTCAAGCCGCATCACCGTCAATTACAACTCTACATGGCTGGCCCCATTGACGTTCGAGAACGTACTGGAGCTCGCAGCAAAAACTACTGTGGCGCGTATGCTGGAGCGGGATGACTTCCAAAAACGCTACAATAATAACCTGCCGATCTCCGTGCACGAATTTTTCTACCCATTGATGCAAGGATACGATTCTGTTGCATTGGAGTGCGATGTGGAGCTGGGGGGAACGGACCAGAAGTTCAACCTGCTCATGGGTCGCAATCTGCAAAAAGAATACGGACAAGAGCAACAAGTGATCATCACGATGCCTCTTTTGGAAGGTCTGGATGGCGTACAGAAAATGTCCAAGAGCTTGGGCAACTACATCGGGGTCAACGAAGCACCAAACGAGATCTACGGCAAATCGATGTCTGTGCCAGATGAGCTGATGCTCCGCTACTACGAATTGGCGACCGACATCACCAACGAAGAGCTGGAAGCGCTTCGCAACGGCATTGCGGATGGCAGTGTTCATCCGCGCGACGCAAAAATGAATCTGGCCAAAACCTTCGTTCGCATGTTCCATGGGGAAGAGGCAGCCCAAGAAGCAGAAAACTACTTTAAGACTGTGTTCCAGCAACGCGCATTGCCAACAGATATTCCAGAGGTATCCGTAGACCTGTCCGCATACGAAAATGGAGAAGCGAACATCGTCAATCTCGCTTTTGATCTGAAGCTCTCTGACTCCAAAGGGGACGCTCGCCGCATGGTGCAACAAGGCGCAGTGAAAGTGAATGAGGAGAAAGTGGACGACATCAACCAAAGCGTAAAATTGACAGACGGCATGGTTGTGCAAGTAGGGAAGCGCAAATTTGCAAAAGTGAAGCTGAGCTAGTCTTTGCGAGTCATATAGAAAGGGTGTCTGCACAGTAACCAAACGTACTGTGTAGACACCCTTTTTTGCACAGATAGGAATTTATGAGTTTCCTATCCAGTATAAGTGCAACATAGCGAGACTTCGAACGAAAGTGAGAAAGCGAGACTTGTGCCCTTTGGGTACTAAGGCTCCGCCATAAAGCTTGGCGTAGCCAAGTTTTCTAAGAAGCTGCCGGACGATATTACACTTTTTCTGCGATCGGGAACCAGCCTGGCGTGTGGACGATGGCGTGCCAGAGCGGATCTGGAATGTCTAGTCGTGCCTGATCGTTCAGGCTTAGCTCGACCTGAATCTCAGACTCTCGTCCTTGCTCCACTTTTTCTACCCACTCCGGCTCCAGGATGAGCTCGCGTCCGAGGGCGATGAGAGGAACTCCTGATTCAAAAGCTTTCAACGCTTCGTCAGCAGTGTGAATTGATCCAACCCCGATGACTGGGACTCGATCTCCGACTTGTTTCTGAATGAGCTGCATCCGCGTTTCGGAGGGTGAAATGGCTGCTTGGCGCGGAGTCGACCAGAAGTCCATCAAGGACACATGGAGGTAATCGAGCTCTTTACCCGCCAAGGCTTCTGTCAGGATGAGTGTATCAGCCATTGTGATCCCGGGTGTCTCCGGTTCCTCTGGAGAATAACGGTACCCGACGAGAAACGGATGCTTTGCGTGTTCGGCCACGACTCGCTTTACTTCATCAACAACAGCAAGGGGGAAGCTCAAGCGCTTTTCCAGACTGCCGCCCCAGCGATCCTCTCGGCGGTTGGAGTGTGGAGAGAAGAACTGCTGGATCAAATATCCGTTGGCACCGTGAATTTCGACTCCATCGTAGCCGGCTTCAATTGCGCGGCGAGTGGTTTCCCCAAACGCTATCACGATGTCTTGGACTTCATCTTCTGTCAATGCGCGCGGTGCTTGGGCGCCATTTTTCTCAGCTGCTACGGCAGAGGCACTAACCGTTTCGCCATTTGGAACCAGCTCAGGGGGGCTCATGCGTCCTGCGTGGAAAATCTGCAGTATGGCTTTCGCTCCCTGGCTTTTGATAGCGGTAGCAAGCTCACGCAGGCTCGGGATCATCTCATCTCGGTCGCCTGCAAATTCGCCAGGGAATCCTTTGCCATTGGGAGTGACATACGTGCATGCTGTGATGACCATACCGACGCCTTTCGCGCGACGGTTGTAGTAGGTTACTTCTCCTTTAGAGACAGTATCATCCGGATTACCCGAATAAGTCGTCATCGGCGCCATGACCAAGCGGTTTTTGACTTGCACGCCGCTGCGGAAGCTGAATGTATCGAACAAAGGCTGGTATTTTTGATTCATGGAGAAACTTTCCCTCATTTCTATTGAGCTTATCAGTTCACATACTGCCCTCTACAGCTTTCCCAAAACGGTTACAGTACCCCACCTTTTGGTTAGCCATATGGTGGGGCTTATATGTTTTACAATTATAGGCAGGGTACTTACTACGGTCAAGGAAATAACTTTATGAAAGTGTAGTTTTGGAAGAGGATCAAACAAACGCAACTTTTGTCGCGATAAGACGTGTAAAGAAAAGGGGATTGCCCCAGCGAAAACACGCTAAAGGGAGTGGATCGGGATGGGAAAGGCACTCATCGAGGAGTACGGAAGAGGGCACGAACGGGTGAAGGAAGCCATTCGCTCACTGACAGAAGAGGAGATGCACTACAAGCCAGGGCCAAACAAATGGAGTATTCATGAGATTGTCGTCCATCTAGCCGATGCAGAGCTGGTAGGCGTTCACCGTATGAAACGAGTGCTTGCGGAAAACGATCCGATGCTGACCGCATACGACCAAGATGCGTGGGCAATGTCATTGGGGTATGCAGAGCAGGATGCAAAACGTTCCCTTGAACTGTTCGGACTGATTCGGGCGATGATGGTTCCTGTGCTGGAGAAAGTAGAAGGAGCCGATTGGCAGCGCTGTGGAATTCACGAAGAGGCGGGATCCTTGACATTGGTTCAGTTGCTGGAGCGGTATGTGAACCATGTGGGGGATCATTTGGCGCAGATTCAGAGGGTGCAAGCAGCCTATCGAGAGCATACAGCTATATAAAGGACAAATAAAAAAGAGTAGGCCGACGAGCGGCGCTACTCTTTTTTGGACTTCCAGTCGATTAACGGCTGTAGAACTCAACGATCAGAACTTCGTTGATTTCAGCTGGCATTTCTTCACGGTCAGGCAGACGAGTGAAGGTACCTTCAGCAGCAGC